>DVFS01000051.1 GCA_018713115.1 Candidatus Galligastranaerophilus faecipullorum | reverse complement strand
GATGAAAAACAAGGAGTAATACACGTAGCGCTTGTTGCACACGGATACAATATTTACGACAAAAAAGCAAGCATGGATGTATTTAAAAAACTAAAAAACCTCGGGGTTGTAGTTCACAGCGCCTATCAACTCACTGACGCAGAGCTTCTTAGCGGCATTAATGCGCTGGAGAGTGAGCCGTACTGGGCAAACCAGATGGAAGTTACAGGCTGCGCCGGACATTATTTAAAAAGCGACAAAATAGACGGACTGATTACCATTACAGCATTTGGCTGCGGGCCTGATTCGCTTATGCTTGAGGATATTAAAAGAAAAGCCAAAAACTTTCAAAAACCGTTGCTGCACCTTTCTATTGACGAACATACGGGCGAAGCAGGCTTTGTAACCAGACTTGAAGCATTTTGCGACATGCTTTTCAGAAATAAAAGGGCAAAAATTACCCGAAACCTTGAGCAGAATATAAATGAAGATACAAAAACATTTGACAGCCTGAATGATATACTTACACTTAAAAAATAGGGCTACTCTTCAGAGTCATCTTCAATAATAGCCTGAGAAACGAGTTCAAATTCCTCATCATTCTCAATGGTTTCAAAGATGTACTCGGAATCATCCTGTTTTAAGCGCATCAGCACAATTTCACACTCGTCGTCATTGTCAACATCCGCATCAGCCGGCAGCAAAAGCGCGTAATCCACATCGTTTACCGTCACAATATCAAGAAGTTTAAGTTCTATCTCTTCGCCTTCTTCGCCTATAGTTTTAATTATCTCAAATTCACTATTGTCCATTTGTCATCTCTTTTCATTAATATAGTCCTGCAAAATAAGACAGGCGCTCTTTATATCTACAAGACCCTTGTTTTTTGTGTACTTTTTGCCTTCTTTTTTAAGAATTTCTTCGGCTTCAAAGGAAGAAAGTCTTTCATCATGATATAAGATTTTATATTTTCCATCAAGAGGTTTTATAAAATCAATGCAATTTTTGGCCTGCGGCCCGAGCGTCCCGTCCATGTTATAAGGGACACCTATTAAAATTGTTTTTGTATTATACTTATCGCACAGTTTTTCAATTTCCAAAAGAGCCAGCCGGTCACCCTCGGGGCCTTTTTTTCTTTCTATTAAACCTGCTTCGGAACTTATAATCCACATAGGGTCGCAAATTGCGGCGCCTATTCTTTTGGTTCCGATATCAAGCCCGAGTATTCTCTCTTTTATGTCCATTTTTCCTCAATTACACTTATGGCATTTTTTGCAAAGTTATATGAATCAACCAACTCCTGTTTTTCTTTTTTTCTGCTTTTTAAAGTAAAAACCGACTTTGTATCCTTGCCCTGTGATACATGCGCCTTTTTCAAAAAATACTCATATATGCTTCTTTTAAATATATGAAGGAGCATAGAATTTAGCACATCCGGAAGAAATATTGCCGAGTAAAGCGAGGAGGAGGTAGATTTCATATCAGCGAGAGCAAGTATGTAAGATTGGTATTTTATTTTCTCAACAAATCCGGCCTTGAATTTTTCGCATTCTAAAAGCTTGCAGACACAATCCTTAAGAAGCACTTCGCACTTTTTAATATCAAAAACATCTGCCCTTTGAAGCTCATCTGCTATTGCGTCAAACTCATCAAGTGTACCGTATTCATAAAACCAGCTTGAAAAAATATCTGAATTTAAAATCTTAAAAATAACATCCCGGGATACGTTTTTTTTGCTCGCATTTTCTTCAAATAACGAGTTTATATCTTTTGAATACGGTGTAATATCATATGTTAGCTGCCGCCAGCAGATAAACTCATAAGGCATTTTATGGCCTCCGCTCCAGCCGCGTGCAGACAACGTATCAAAAAGGAGCTTTCCGCGCTCCAGAGGCAGGCGGGCGTTTAGAGAAGATTTAAAAAATCTGAGCAATATAACATCAAAGTCCTCTTTTAAAATTTCATCAAACCCGAAAGCACTTACAGGGCCATATTCAAGGTTAAATACGGTAAAAAAAGTCTGGATGGCACCGTTTGTTTTTTTTCTGGCAAACACACAGGAAATGTTAGAATTGCCATCGGCGGAAGAAAACCAGAAACCATAAGGAGAAGAGCCTTCAAACATCCCTGAGTATATCTGACATTCGTTTTTTATATCCCGCAAACCCGAAAACTGCATTTTTTTCAACCGTTTTGAGGCAAGTTCCGCAAGTTTTTCATCCCTGCACATCTTGGAGCACCACCTGAGCGCAGGGTATGCAAAGTAAGACTTTGAATCGGCAAGAGCTTCAATAATTTTTTCATTCACGCAAACTTCAGGATAAAAATAAGCAAAAGGTGAAAGAATATTGGCAAGTTCATCGCCTGAGTAATCTTCTATTATTGAATCCACAAGCATTTGTCTGTCATCGGCGCTCACGGTAAAATAAAAGTCGAAAAAATCAATCTGTGTTTCCGGGCTAAGTTTTGCTTCTTCAAGAAATTTTTTAGTTTCCGTGTCAATTGCTTCATCAGGATTTAAAACACAAGTCTGAATAAAGTCATAGTCGACTTTTTGACCCTGTTCACGGAGCATATTAATAAGAAAAAGTTTTTTTGTATCAGCAACGCCCGAATCTGACAAAAGAGAAAGTATAGCTTTTGAAAGCATTTGAGGTTCACACAGGGAATACAAAATGAGCGCTATCACATTATCATAAACAGAACCTGTACCGGATATCTCCTTTAACAGCAGGGTTATTATAAACCCGCTGTCATTAATTTTTGAAAGCTCATCTATGCATTTTTCAACCTCGAAATCACGGGGAATAGCAGAACTCTTAAAGGGCAGTAAAAGCTGAAGCACATACGCCCTAATCTGGATTTTTGACATGTTTTGCACATCTGTCATCTTTTTGTGCCCCAGAGCAGGTCAAGTATCTTCTGCGCCTCGCCTGAGAGTGCACCGTCTTGCAGGATAAGATACTGAACGGCAATAAGCGTACACTCGGAACAAATATTTACACCCGGCCCCTTGACAAGTTTTGGCACCATGGTATTAGGTCTGCCGCAAAAGCTGCAGTACTCAAGCTCCTTTTTAACTTCAGCATCTTTTTTATCAGACTGTTTTTTTGTCTTTGACCCGATTGAAACAACTTTTTTCTCGTTATCGCTCATAAAAAAACCTTAAAAATACTACTTAATATATTTTATATTTTTTTTAAAAACTTTACAAGAAAATTAAGAAATTCGGAGTTTTTTTGCTTTTTGAAGTTTTATAATTCTGTTTTTAAACTTCACCTTTTGCTCCTCATTTAAATACGGGCTTTTATCAATGTTTAAAAATGCCTGTTCAAATTCAGAATATTCAATTGCCACCCCCGAGAGCTTTTCATCATCATAAAAATCGGGAAAATCGTCCGGCACAGCGCTTTGTGCATAGTTCTGCCAGTTTTTATAATCAAATACAATATCTTCAATCTTAACACCCAGAGGCTCGCAATAAGGTTTTAACTTTGAAAGTAAAACCTTTTTATACATCAAAAGTTCCTGCAGGACATAAGGATTCTCACAAGTCACAAAAACCTTATTTCCTTTTATCTGCACCGGTTTTGAGGAATTTAAAAATTTTCTGCCCGCAATCTGCCCCCAGAAAGAAAAAATTGTAGAATACTTAATTGCGGCACTTTTATTTGAACCAAACAAATCGTTATTTAAAATATCCGAGATAGAGAAAATATTATCACTCATATTACTAAAAAGACGGCATGCAACCAATGCATGCCGCCGGAAATTTTACGGTTATTTTGCGCAGGCAAGAGCCTGTTCTTTTAATTTTGAAGCCATGGAAGTGTCTTCCCACGGGACATCAAAATCCATCCTGCCTATGTGTCCGTATGCGGCAAGTTTTTGATAGAATTTACCGCCGTTCTTGGCAGGGAGATTTCTCAAGTCAAATTGTTTAATAATTGCAGCCGGACGAAGGTCAAAATTCTTTTCGACAAGTTTTGCAAGACACTCATCATCGATTTTGCCCGTATTAAACGTATCAACAAGAATTGAAACAGGGCGGCTGACGCCGATAGCGTATGCAAGCTCAACTTCACATTTGCTTGCAAGACCTGCCGCAACAATATTTTTTGCCACCCAGCGTGCGGCATATGCAGCGGAGCGGTCAACTTTTGTCGGGTCTTTTCCTGAGAATGCGCCGCCGCCATGACGGGCATAACCGCCGTAAGTATCAACGATGATTTTTCTGCCCGTAACACCGGCATCACCCTGAGGGCCGCCGATTACAAATCTGCCCGAGGGGTTGATTAAATATTTTGTTGTTGAATCAGGCTTAATTGCATCATTTGCAAAAACAGGCTCGATTACATATTTAATCATATCTTCGCGTATTATTTGCTGAATTTTTTGATTATCACTGACACCGTTAATTTCAGGGTCATGTTGTGTTGAAATAACAATTGTATCTATTCTTGCGGGTTTTCCGTCAACGTATTCGACAGTAACCTGCGACTTGCCGTCGGGTCTTAAGTAGTTAACCGTTCTGTCTTTTCTTACCTTTGAAAGCTGCAGAGCCAGTCTGTGTGCAAGAGAGATGGGAAGAGGCATAAGTTCGGGTGTCTCATCACAGGCAAAACCAAACATAATACCCTGATCGCCCGCGCCTATATCAAGTGTTTCGTCTTTTGAGGTATCGGAGTTGTCGCTTCTTGTTTCAAGCGCTTTGTTTACACCGCCTGCAATATCACTTGACTGTTCATCTATACTTGTTAAAACGGCACATGTTTTATAATCAAAACCGCCGCCTTCTTCACCGTTATAACCGATTGATTTAATCGTATTTCTGACAACAGAGGGGATATCAACATAGCAGTTTGATGTAATTTCGCCGCATACAAGAGCCATACCTGTTGTAACCGTAGTTTCAGCTGCAACTCTTGACTTAGGGTCTTTTGTTAAAAATTCATCCAAAATTGCATCCGATATCTGGTCGCACACTTTGTCAGGGTGTCCTTCGGTGACCGATTCAGACGTAAATAAAAAGTTTTTTAGTGCCATTAATACTCACTCCAATTACATTATAACAATACCAGTGTAACTTAAAAAAAATCGTGGTCAAATAATATTTTTATTCTATAATTACTTTATAAAGAGAATTTAAGAGGATTTAAGAGCATGGAATTGTCTTACAAAAAACAAAACTGCACACAAATTGACGAAAGCTATATAAGCAAAGAATGCACGCTTGCAGGCTGGGTTTCAACAGTGCGCGACCTGGGTGGCATAATCTTTGTCGAAGTCCGCGACAGAAGCGGACTGTTTCAGGTCGTAGCAGACCCGAAAGTTAACCCGCAGGTTTATGAAAAATTCCAGCAACTAAGGAGCGAGTTTGTAATTCAGGTGACGGGAAAAGTTTCAAAACGCCCTGATGACACAATTAATGAAAAACTAAAAACAGGTACGATTGAAATGTACCCCGACAACATAGAAATCCTGTCTAAAGCAATTGCGCTTCCTTTTGTGCTTGATGACGAGGATGTATCCGAAGAAGTCCGCCTTAAATACCGCTATCTTGACTTAAGACGCGAAAAAATGCTTTCCAATCTGACATTAAGACACAAAATCGTTGCCGCAATCAGAAATTATTTAAACAAGGAAGATTTCCTTGAAGTCGAAACGCCTAATCTCACAAAGGCAACTCCTGAGGGCGCGCGCGACTATCTTGTACCCAGCCGCGTACATGACGGAAAATTTTACGCACTGCCCCAGTCGCCGCAGATTTTTAAACAGCTTTTAATGGTCGGCGGTATTGAAAAATATTATCAAATTGCCCGCTGTTTCAGGGATGAAGACTTAAGAGCCGACAGGCAGCCTGAATTTACACAGGTTGACATTGAAATGAGCTTTGTAAAACAGGATGATGTCATAAACATGGCAGAAGGACTTGTTGTTGACGCGTTTAAAGCGGCGGGAGTTGAGGTTCAGGCACCCTTTAAGCGTCTTACCTGGAAAGAAGCAATGGAAAAATACGGTTCGGATAAACCCGATACCCGCTTTGGACTTGAACTTTTTGATGTTTCAGACATCATGGCAGCCTCAACCTTTGAAGCCTTTAAATCTGTCGTGGAAAAAGGCGGTACGGTTCGTGCAATCAAAATCCCGGGCATTGCGGGATATTCAAGAAAGGAAATGGATGATGTCAGAAATCTTGCCATTTCATACGGCGCAAAGGGTCTTGCATGGATAACATACATGGAAGACGGCACGGTAAAATCCCCTGTATTTAAATTCCTCACGCAAGAACAGATTGATGAAATCCAAAAACGCGCCGACGCCCAAAAAGGCGACATAGTATTCTTTGTAGCTGACGCACACAAGGTGGTTTTTGATGTTCTTGGCAGATTCAGACTTTATTTCGGCGAAAGACTCGGAATGATTGATAAATCCAAACATGACCTTCTGTGGGTAGTTGATTTTCCTCTCTTTGAATACTCTGCCGAAGAAGACCGTTATGTAAGCGTTCACCACCCGTTCACAATGCCTGCTTATGAGGATTTAGACAAACTTGAAACAGATAAGGCAAACGTTAAGTCTATCGCTTATGATATCGTGTACAACGGAAACGAACTGGGCGGGGGCTCTATCAGGATTCATGACCCCGAAATTCAGGAAAAAGCCTTTAAGGCTCTTGGTTTAAGCGAAGAAGAAATTCATAATAAATTTGAATTTATGATTAACGCATTTAAATACGGCACACCTCCGCATGGCGGCATAGCACTGGGTCTTGACAGACTTGTGGCACTGCTTGTAAGAGCGAATTCAATAAGAGATGTTATTGCGTTCCCCAAAAACGCTCAGGCAAAATGCGTTATGACACAGGCGCCCTCCGAGGTTTCGGAAGAACAATTAAGAGAACTGCATATAAAACTCAGAAACCTCCCGAAAGTTCACTAATTTTCTTAAATAAAAAAGGCTCCCTTAAAAAGGAGCCTTTTTTACACAAGTATAAAATTTCTACATTACATCAATACCTGAATTGATATTCTTGTAAATAATTCTTGACGCTTCCTGAATCATATCTCTTGCGCTGTAGTCATTGTGGGGGCGCTTGACGAGTATAACCACGATATATTTTCTACCATTCTGCGCATAAACCACGCCTGCGTCACCGAGCATTTTACCTATGTCGCCCGTTTTATGGATTAATATTGCCTCGGGAGGCAGTCCCGCCTGCAAAAGACGCCTGTTTTCAACATTTGCCATATATTCTTTTATTGTAATTTTACTTTTCTGGCTCAAAAAGCGCGGGTTATCAAGATTGTACAAGAGAGTCGCAATTTGCCTTGCGGTAATTTTATTTGTCCCCTCAAGGTCAGGCAGTCTGTTTTGAAGTTTTATTTCATCCAATCCCAAAGAGCGCATGGAAGAATTAACAGCAGCCATTCCGCCTGCTTCTTCAATAAGCATATTGGTGGCCGAGTTATCGGACTGCGTTATCATAATCTTTGCAAGGTAGTCAACCGAGAGCTTTCTGTTAAGGGGCATATACTGCAATTGGCCTGAGCCTGATGTTCTGTTTATATCGTTGTATAAAAGTTTCTTTGAAAGGCTAGTTTCATTGGTTCCCAGTTTCCCGGAACGGTCAATTTTTCTGAAAAGTTCAAACAGAACGGGGAGTTTGATAATGCTTGCCGCACTGAATGACTCATCAGCATTTATATTAACCTCTTTTGCGCTTGAATATTCCCAAACATACACCGAAGGGTGCATGTTTGGATATTTTTTAAATAAATCTTCAAGCATACTTTTTGTGGTTGTAAGCTCGCCGCTCTTTACAATGCTCACAAGTTCTTTTGAAGATTTTTGAGCAGGCACCAATAAATTCCTGCCAAAAAGCCATGAATTGTGCAGATAGTCAAGGTGCACGGAAACATAACGCGACATATCAGCGTGTATTTTTCTATTCAAAATATGATTCAGAATAAGCGGCTCAAAGTAATCTGTATAAAGCACGGGGGCAATTACATAACAAAATACGGACAAAAATGCACAGCAAAACAGAAACCTGACAAAAGCAAGCAGCGGATTCTTCTTTTTTTTCTTTTTAATATGAACAGGCTGAACCCTGCCGGGGTATATTTTAACCGTTCCGTAAGAGTTCTCTCTTATATGCTGTTTTCTTAACTGCGCGGGCAATACTCTATCCACCTACTCTACACTAATAGTTTAGCCCGTATTCAACAAAAAAACATAGTATATTTATATGAAAAAAAACAAAATGGCCAAAAATTGTGATATACTATCAGCCATGAGGATATCTTTTTTTAAAAAATATGCTTTTTCCTGTATCACAGCGCTGTGTTTGCTTTTAAGTGCATCACATCAAACGTATGCAGACACAGTTATAAGCCCTCATCAGGAGTCAAACGGCAGAATAAAAACCGTGAGCGCAGGCCTTATAGTTATCCGCGACAACGGCTCTGACCTTACATACAGAAGAGAAGTTAATAATGAATACTTTGGCGACGCTGTTATGTACAAAAAATATTTTTTCTCAAGAAAAACAATGCAGCTTATGGGCAGAGTTGAGAATCTCGACAGGCTTAATGCAATAATTTACACGCCTGCGGGAAAAATTGAAATTCAAAGATATAAAATTAAAGATATAATTATGAAAGTACCGGATAAAGGATATTAAACATGAATATTATTTTCTACAGTCAAAACGGCAGCAGCGAATACGCACAAATGATGATTGACAAAAACGAAGACTTCGTAATTCGCGAATTTAAATTTGATGAAGTTAAAAATTACAAAGAGGTTAACCCCGGGGTGCTTATTATAGATGCTCCCATAAATAAAATCAAAGACGTTTGCATGGTTACAAAATTTGAAACATCGGTGCTTATTGTAGCCGATGAAATCCCCTCGGACTTAACAGTAAGGGCTGATTCATATGATTTCATCACAAGACCCGTTAACGAAGTTGAGCTTACAACAAGAATCGAAGCACTTGCAAAAACTTCAAAATACAGAATAAACCTCAAAAAACAGTCCGTAACGGATGAACTTACGGGTCTATACAACAGAAAATATCTCCACCACCGTCTGGAAGCGGAAATATCAAGGGCTAAAAGGTATGGCACGCCCTTGTCCTGTCTGCTTATAGATATCGATTTCTTTAAAACCGTTAATGATATGTACGGCTATGACTGGGGCGATGTGTTGTTGAAAAAAATAGCGCAAATGCTTGAAGCCCTTATAAGAAAAGAAGACATCCTGACACGCTACGGGGATGAGGAATTTATCTTAATTCTTCCCAATACGTCAGAGGATAATGCATACATATTTGCGGAAAGATTCAGACGCGACATTGAAAAAATGGAATTCATACCCGCAAACGAGGAAGAAAGACATCCGATTACAATCTCGGGCGGTATTTCTTCTTATCCTTTCCTTGAAAATGTAGAAGAAAACTCTAACACAATCATAAGGTACGCCGAACATGCTTTATATGCAGCCAAAAAACACGGCAAAAACCAAATTGTGGAATTTTCAAAAATGAATCTGGACTACTAATGCTCACCAAAAGAATAATTCCCTGTCTGGATGTAAAAGACGGGCAAACGGTAAAAGGTATAAATTTTGAAAATCTAAAATACGCGGGTGACCCTGTAGAGCTTGCAAAGAAATATTCTCTTGAAGGCGCGGATGAACTTGTTTTTCTTGACATTACCGCAACAAATGAAAAAAGAAAAACAATAGTCGAACTGGTTGAGAAAGTTGCAAAAAACGTGTTTATACCCTTTACGGTGGGCGGCGGGATAAACTCCGCAGAAGACATAAGAGCTATTTTAAATGCAGGTGCGGATAAGATTTCGCTCAATTCCGCAGCAGTTAAAAATCCCGAACTCATAAGCGAGTGTGTTAATTATTTCGGCTCACAATGTATAGTTGTTGCAATTGACGCCAAAAAAATCGACAACGAGTATTTTGTACACATTAATGCAGGCAAAAAAAATACAGGCATAAAGCTTAAAGACTGGGTAAAAGATGTGCAAAGAAGAGGGGCGGGCGAAATACTCCTCACTTCAATGGATTTTGACGGCACGCAAAAAGGCTTTGATATTGATATGAACAGACTGGTATCCGAAACGGTTCACATTCCCGTTATCGCTTCAGGCGGAGCGGGGGCGGACAGCAGACACTTTAGAGATGTTTTTGAAAAAACAAATGTTGATGCGGCGCTTGCGGCTTCTATTTTCCATTTTGGCACCCTGCCTGTTAAAACACTGAAAAAAGAACTTGAGGACTATGGAATCTCAACAAGGAAAATACACTAAAAAACCGGCTTTAAAAAGCCGGTTTTTTAGTTGTAGTAAAGGTAAATGGGGCTTATCAGCTTTTATTAGCTGAACATTTTGAAAGAATTTTCGATGTTGCTTTGAATAACTTTTTGAACTGATTCAAATTCTGTTTCAACTGCTTTGTGTTGTGTTTCAATTTGTTTTTGGTCTGTTTCAAGTTTTTTATCTTGAGCTTGAACTCTTGCGGAAGCTGATTGATATTCGGCCTGAGCAGTTGCGTCATCGTCAGTATAGTAGTTGTCTTGTACTTCTGCCATACCCGACCAGGAAACAGATGTCCAGTTGCCTGTGACTTCGCCTGTATTGCCCAAATCTTGGTTTCCTGTTTTATCGGTATTTACGAGCTGCTCAATAATGAACTTGCCGTTTCTCAAACCTTCTTGGAAGTAATTTTCTGTTTCAGATGTATCTGAGATTTTGCTATCAACGACATATTCAACATAAACGTCATTTCCGCTTGCATCTACACCGCTTACAATTGCTCTGTTGCCTTCAACTTTTACGTTTATACCGTCGCCTGAGTAACCTGTGTCTGCTGCTGTTTTTGGCAATTCGCTTACATCTGATACAACAACCTGACCGCGTGCATTTCTGATACGATAATCGGATATACCGTTTTCATCTTCATTTCTACCGTAGTCGATAAGGTTCTTGTAAGTTAAGTTAACCGTTTGTGTTTGGTTTGCTTCACCCATTTTGACCTGTCTGGTGAGCTTCATTTGTCTGTTTGCCGTAGCACGAGCATACTTCGATGAAACCGTTTCCAGTTCTGTTGCAAGAATAAGTCTTCTTTGAGAGATTTCTTGAGCGCGATATTCTAAGTCGCTCTTTCTTGCTGTGAGAAGTAATAATCTACCTTGGCTTGCTGCTAGTCCCATATTATACCACCTTTACATTTCTTACTTATATAAAAACATGTAGTATATACTGATTTCATAAAAAGTATATATCGTTACATTTCTTTACATAAGCACCTAGGAAATCCTTTCTGATTTTACTATTCCCATATTGTAACCCTGTTAATCATTATTTCGACAGTTTTTTTAAAAACTTTAGAAAAAGTATAATATTATGTTAAGAATTGTAACTAAAGGCAATATATGAATTATTAATGCAAAATTAAACAGCTTATTGTAAAATGTATACAGAGGGAATTATGGATAAGAAAAAGACAATAATAATAGCGCTTCTTGCGGCTATAGGGCTTGTGTTAACTTTTGAACTGGCTTTTATATTTTTCAAGGTAAACTTTAATGAAACATACAGCGCCAGTTTCTGCTCGGTAAATAATCTCATAGACTGCGACGGAGTCGCAAAAACAAATTATTCAATGTTTTTAGGCATTCCGCTTGCACTGTGGGGGATGTTTTATTACCTTTTAACGTTGTTTTTAAATTTTGTACACATTATTCAAGACAGGTTTAAAAACACTATTTTTGACGTTTTTAAAAACCCGAAAAGCTACATTGCAACACTGGGGCTTGTGTCCTTTGCGGTTTCAATATGCCTTGCAACGATTTCAATATTTAAGATTAACAAAATCTGCGTGCTCTGCTTTGTAACGTATTTTATTGACCTCTTTATTGCTTTTGCCGCAAAAAGCAAGGGCAGTTTCTTTGTGCAGGATATTAAAAACACCGTCCTTGATTTTATTGACGGAGTTAAAAAATATACACTTCTTTTTATTGCCGCAGTGCTTATATTTGCCGGTTTTGTAACATATACAAGCGTTTCTCTGGTGTTTTCACCCCAGCAAAAAATGCAGAAATCTTTTGAAGAATTTATGCAAATGAAAAAAAATAAATATGCCGCAAGCGGAAATGTCATGGGAAACCCCAAGGGCAATAAAATTTATGTATACAGCGATTTTCTGTGCCCCTTTTGCAGAATTACAAACATTATGGTAAGTAAATTTGCACATGAGCAAAAAGATGTTCTTGTCTTGCATGAAAACTTCCCGTTAGACTCCTCCTGTAACAAATATGTACCCAACACGGTACACCCGGGCGCCTGTGTGCTTGCAAAATATGCGCTTGCCGCCGAAAAACAGGGCAAGTACTGGGATATGGCAAATTTACTTTTTGATGAGCAGCCAAACAGCGAAGCGGATATATTGTATTTAAGCGAAAAAATAAACATTGATGTGGCGCGTCTTGTAAATGATGTAAACTCGCCCGAAATAGAACAAGAACTTTACAACCAAATAGAAAATGCACATGCAAAAGGTATTTACGGCACGCCGACAATTGTTATTGATGATATACCCTACATAAGCGCAATGCCTTATTACAAAATTCAACTCCTGTACAAACAGGCGCAAAGGCGCCACAAAGAGGCAAAAAGTGAATAAAATTCTTCTGCATGCATGCTGCGCTCCCTGTGCTTCATATCCGATAAATCTCCTCAGAGATGAAGGATATGAGCCTGCGGTATATTTTTACAATCCCAATATATACCCGCAGGATGAGCACGAAAAAAGACTTGACGAACTTATCCGCTATTCGCAAAAAGAAAGTTTTGAACTGATTTATGAACCGTACACGCCGGATGATTTTACAAAAGCCGCATATGGTCTTGAAAATGAGCCCGAAAAAGGAAAGCGCTGCGAAAAGTGTTTTTACCTGAGGCTGTCAAAAACTGCACAAAAAGCCGCCGCACTTAATGTACCCGAATTTACAACCACACTGACCGTAAGTCCGCACAAAGTTTCATATCAGGTATTTTGCGCGGGCGAAATTTGTGCAGAGCAATACGGGGTAAAATTTGCACCGTATGATTTTAAGAAAAAAGACGGTTTTAAAATTACTCAGCAGATTGCCCGCGAAAATAATATGTATAAACAAACATACTGCGGCTGCGTCTATTCGCTTCACAGCAGAGATTTAAGAGCCGATGCGATATCTGAACTTCCAAAAACATAACTTCCCGCAACCAGTGAATTTGCCCCGAGGCTTTTACAGATATTTGCGGTTTTATCATTTATGCCGCCGTCAACCTGAATATATAAATTTTCTTTTTTTAAAATGCGTGCATACTCCTTTATATCCGCAATTTTTTGCACACAGTCATGCATAAACCTCTGCCCGCCAAAACCGGGCTCAACCGTCATTATAAGTACTAAATCAAGATAGGGGATAAATTCTTTAATCTCGTCGACGGGAGTTTTGGGTTTTATGGAAAGACCTGCCATAATATCTGCGGATTTAATTTCTTTAATTATATCAAGGATCAAATCCTTTTGAGCCTCCAGATGAAAAGTGATAATATCCGAACCTGCCGCAACAAAATCTTTCACATACTTCTGCGGCTCGGATATCATAAGATGCACATCAAGCATGGCATTTGTTATTTTTCTCAGAGATTTAACAACGGGCGCTCCGATTGTAATATTGGGCACGAAGTGACCATCCATTACATCAACATGCACCCACTTTGCGCCTGCATCAGTTACGCGTCTGATATCACGCTCTAAATTTGCAAAGTCAGCCGATAAGATAGACGGAGAAATTATTGTTTCCATAAACCCTCACTTTTTAAAAACTCAAGCGCATTTGCGGCAGCGTCCTGCTGTGCAAGTTTTTTTGAAGTGCCCGAGCCCTTGCCCAGAATTTTACCCTCAAAATAAACGGCAACTTCAAAAGTACAATTATGCTCCGAGCCTGTTTTTGAAACAAGAACATACTCGGGAAGCGTGTGGTTTTTCTCCTGTGTATACTCTTGCAGGCGCTGCTTGGGGTTGATTTCTTCAAGCTTTTCTTCGATTTTACACATATCACAGGAAAAATTAGAAACTATAAAATCCTCGACCTCGATATATCCTTTTTCTTTTCTTGTTAAATAAATCGCACCTAAAAATGCCTCAAAAGCGCAGGCAAGAATAGATTGCTTGTTTTCCCCACCTGTTTTTCTTTCGTTTTTTGACATTAGAATATACTTATTCAGCCCGATTTTTACCGCAAACTGCGCGAGTGTTTTATCCGCGACAATCTCGCCCCTTAATTTTGACAAAAGCCCTTCTTTGTAATCGGGGTATTTTAAATATAAATATTTGCTTATAACAAGTTTTAAAACGGCATCCCCCAGAAACTCAAGCCGCTCGTAAGAGCATTCTATGGGAATATCAGCTTCATGGACGTAAGAAGTATGGCGCATGGCTTTCTCAAAAAGCGAAAAGTCATCGCTTGAGCCAAAACCCAGTTTATCTAAAAATTCACAATAGGCAAGCTCTCTATCAGAAGTAGACATTTATTGCACCCTGAACATATTTAAAAAACTCAAGTATAATATTGTGTCCGTAGGCAAAATTTACAAAGAAATAGTACGCAACAGGCAGTGCAAATAAAAACCCGTCCGTTCTGTCAAGGATTCCGCCATGTCCGGGGAGAATATTGCTCGAGTCTTTAACTCCCGCGTCACGTTTTACAAGGGATTCGGAAAGGTCGCCGAGCTGAGCACTCACTGTAATCAAAAACCCTGCAATGAGTGCCTGCAGCAAGGTCAGCTTTGTATAAAAAACACCCGCGGCAGCGACAAGAAGTGCCACTAAAGTTGCACCCAGCGCGCCCTCAATTGTTTTTTTCGGGCTGATAACAGGGGAAAGCTTATGCTTGCCGAACTTTGACCCGAAATAGTATCCGCCGATATCCGTTGCAACAACTATCAAAAAGACAAATATAACAAGCCACAGACCTTCATTTATGCCTATTTGAAAAGCGTTTATCCTGTCAGAGCTTATCTGCCTTATTAAAAGCAGGTGGCATGGCAGCCAGCCCGAGTATAAAAACCCCAGCACGGTCGTTGCGACATTAACTATATATGGCTGACGCCCCATAAAAAGCACCATAAGAAACGAAGCCATTATGGCAAGTGAAATTATCGAAGGCAAAAGGTCGAATCGCCTGAAAAATATAAGCAGCGCAAAGGCAAAATCCGTTAAAAGAATCAGTGACAGGCTCGGATGAAAACCTTTTGTTCTTAATATTCTTACATATTCAATAGAACCAAGAAATATAACAACAAGCAAAAAGCCTAAAATGGGCAAGCCGCCCATAAAAAGGCACACCAGAGCAACGAGAGAAATAATTACCCCCGTAATTACTCTCATTATTTTATTTTGCTTTTGCGCATCATCCACTATACCGTCAAGACCTCTTTTTCTTTTTCAACAACCACTTCATCAACAATGGCTATATATTTATCCGTAAGTTTTTGAACTTCCGCTTGAGCGTCTTTTACGGCATCTTCGGGCATATTTTCCGACTTTTCAAGTTTTTTGACATCATCTGCCATATCACGGCGGACATTTCTGATTGCAACTTTTGCATTTTCACCCATTGCCTTTACGTCTTTTGAAAGCTGCTTTCTTCTGTCTTCCGTTAAAGGAGGAAACGCAAGGCGCACAACAATACCGTCAGAGTTGGGCGCAATACCCAGTTCGGCTTTTACTATAGCTTTTTCGATTTCTTTAATAATAGTTTTATCAAAAGGCGTAATCACAAGGGTAGTGCCCTCTGCAACACTCACCTGGGCCATCTGGCGAAGAGGGGTCGGAGCACCGTAGTAATCTACCATAACTTTATCCAAAATAAGCGGATTAGCCCTGCCTGTCCTTACTGTAGCAAGCTCTTTTTTAAGCTGGGCTACGCATTTTTCCATTTTTTCTTTACCTGAGTTTTTAATTTCGTCAACTGACATTTTTATTCTCCTACATATGTTCCGATATTTTCATGTTTCAAGATTTTTATAATACTGTCTTTTTGCGCAAAATCAAATACAAAAATGGGTATGTTATTTTGTTTACAAAGAGAGCAGGAAGTTAAGTCCATTACTTTGAGGTTATTCATAATAATATCATCATAAGTTATTTTATCGTATTTTTTAGCGTCGGGATTGATTCTCGGGTCATCCGAGTACACACCGTCTACGCCGTTTTTTGCCATAAACATAGCTTCGGCGCCGATTTCCGCTGCTCTGAGTGCCGCAGCGGTGTCTGTTGTAAAGAAAGGATTGCCCGTACCTGCGGCGAATATAACCACCCTATCTTTTTCAAGGTGTCTTATTGCCTTAAATCTTATATAGGGTTCGGCGATTTTATGAATATCAAGCGCGGATTGAACGCGGCATGGAACGCCGATTTTTCTTAATTCACTCTGAAGTGCTATTGCATTCATAACAGTTGCAAGCATGCCCACATAATCACCCGACGCCTGGTCCATACCGAGCTTAGCGGAGTTTTTCATGCCGCGGAAAATATTTCCGCCGCCGACTACTATCGCAAGCTGGACGCCTAAATCGTGCACCTTTTTAATTTCATTTGAAATCATCTCAACAGGCCTGGGGTCTATACCAAACTCCTGCTCGCCCAACAACGCTTCTCCGCTTATTTTAAGAAGTATTTTTTTATATTTTAATTCCGACATGATTTAGCCTTATAAAACTAACTTAAATTAATTATACAAGAAAGTCAAACTGTTGTATAATTGTAAATATGAACTTTAAAACCAAAAATGCAAAAAACCTTGTATCAAAGGATTCCGCGCTTTCAAAACAAGCCGCCTTTGACATTATAAACACATGCGACATTGAAACATTTGAAACACTCTGTGAAAACTCGGAACACATATTTGATTTTATAATTGAAAAAATTATTACAAACCTTCTTGATGCAACAAACAGGGATAATATTAAAAGTACTTATGAATTTGCAAAATTTTACGATTCAAGAATCGGCGGCTACATAAATGCATGCTGGCTTAAATACGCAGATGAAGAACTTACGGATGATATTTTGGAAATATTTGAAAAGGGCACATCCGAACAAAAAATTTACGCTGCAAATTACTTTGAAAAAGTCAACGACCCTCTTGCACTGGAGCTTTTAAATAAGTATGCTTTTTGTAAAGACTCCGAACTCAGCTGCGCCTGTGCCTGTGCACTCGGTGCATTCGGCGATGAAACAGCCCGCAGGACGGCTCTTGATAAGCTGCAGAGCGGAGATGATTTTTCAAAATTCAGTGCACTTGAATTTCTGATAAATTTTGGCGCGCACAAAGACCTCAAAACCATCATAAATGAAATTTCAACCTCTCCGCTGGGGGCAAATATTGCACAGGAGCTGTTGTGCAAGTACGGCTTTGAAGAACTGCGCAATATGCTTAATGAGGAGGATTTGCTTGCGGTTTATGATGAAATAATAAGCGCTTATCCTGAAGATATAACTCTCGAAACGGTTTACGATTTTAACATCCGTGATTTTTGCCAAAATATAATAAACAGCCAAAATTCTTATGCACAGAGGATTTTAGCAGATTTAAAATTAACTATGCAGCTTGTAAATGCAGACAATATTTATACATTTGACATAGAAAAAAATGCACTTGCCGCAATAAAAAAACTAAATTCTGCATTACGGGATAAAGATTTTGACACCAAAATCATTGCAAATGAACTATTCTCCACGCAAAAAAGAGCGCTTCGTGCAATAAATACTTTAATTAACACAGGTGCGCGAAAAGAAAAAGATAAAATGGAGGAGCTGTATAACACCTCTAAAAATCCCGCTATTTTATGTGAATGCGCAAGGGCATCAAAACTCCTCGGGCTTAACCTTGATATACAAACCGGCTTAAGCAGGATAACAGATACAAACGCACTGGAGCTTTTTAAAAGTTACTTTTAGTTCTGTGTATCATCTTTTTGCGCTGCAGGCGCAGTATTTTGGGCACCGTCTTCGAGTTTAATATAGTGCGCATCTTCCCATCTGAGATCGATATATTTTATTTTTTGTTTAAACTTTTCCGTTTCAGGCAGAATGGTAGCTATCCATTTAGCTCTCACAAGCGCGGTATCATTGATTTCACCGAATCTTATAAGAACTTTTTCAAGTTTAATATAAACATCTGTCGGGTTTCTTAAATCAAGATATTCCACCTTTTGTCCGCTGTATGTTTCAAGCGCTTTAGTAAGACACAGGATTTCATCCACTCTTTCTTTGTTCCACTTTTCATAATCGTCGCCGCGAACACCATAGGTAATGATTTTGTATGTCTTAAACTTTGGACTTATCGGCATATATTCCCTGTCTATAAACACGCCGTCCGTTGTAATTGCAGATATAGGCTCCGCTTCAATTGAGGGAGTAATAAGAAATACAGGCACTCTTTCTTCCACTACGACATTTATTCTTGCAGGGTACCAGAGCCTCCTTACATAGACCTTCTTAATCGGCTGCAATTGTGTAATATTTTGTTCGATTTCACTTGTATCAAGCCTGAAAATCTGCGTATCCGGCAGCTGAATCTGTCTTATTAAATCAACTATCTTGTATTTCGGAGTAATTGCGTTGCCTTCTATTTTTATGACCCGCTCGTCCGCACTTGAGAGCAGTTCCTGGTTTAAATACCAGCCTTGGAGTTTTAAAACCTTAAGACCAAAAAGTATTATCAGTACTATAAGCACAAGACGCAAAAGCACACGAAAATTTCTGATAGAACTTCTGATTGAAGCTATCTTTCTTCGCATTTTATTAGCCTTAAGGCGTCTTCTGTAGTATTCCTGCCCCATTAAAACTCCGATGTTTTAAGTATCATCTCAACAAGAGAGTTATAATCAATACCCATATGATTTGCCTGCGCGGGCAGGTCGCTTAAATCCGTCATACCAGGATTAGTGTTTATCTCAAGTACATAAGGTGTATTGTTATATACGAGAAAATCAACACGCGCCAATCCTCTGCACTCGCATGCTTCAAAAGATTCCACCGCGATTTTTTGAATCCTGCAGGTCATATCATCATCAAAATCCGCCGGTAGTATAAACTTTGTCATGCCCTCTGTGTACTTGGCTTCATAGTCATACCATTGGTTTTTTGTTTCAAAACCCAACACCGTAGTTGCAAAAGTTTCGATTTTGCCGTCTTTTTCTCTCTGCAAGACCCCGACTGTTGCGCTTTTTCCCTGATAGTATTCTTCGATTAAAACCTTATTGTCGGATTTTTTTGCAAGCGCAAAAGCTTCCTTTAGCTCTTGAAGATTGTCCGCCTTGCTCATACCAATGCTTGAACCCTCCTTCACGGGTTTTACCATGAGCGGAAAATTTAGACCTGATACGGATTTTTCAAGCTCATTAACATCGGTTATACAAACCGACGGAACAAGGGGAATTCCGCGGGATGCAAGAATATTTTTTGTTGTTTCTTTATCCATACAAACCGCGCTTGATTTAACATCACAGCCCGTATATTTAATACCCATAATTTCAAGCAGTCCCTGAATACAGCCGTCTTCACCGTATCTGCCATGGAGAACATTAAATGCAAACTCAAAAGCACCGTCAGCAAGAGTTTGGGCTACATTTGGATTAACATCCACGAGTACGGAATTTTTATACCCCTGCTCCAGAAGCGCATTGTAGACTTTTTTACCGCTTCTTAGCGATATTTCACGCTCTGCCGACATACCGCCGTATAAAACGGCAATTTTTGAATTTTTATTTAGTTTTGCATTATTTTCCATACTTCTTCCTCTGACTCACTAAACTCACCCGCGCGGACAATTTCACACTCGAGCTTTATGTTAAACTTCTCTCTAACACTATCATACATTTTATATACCACATTTGTATAGTCCGATGATGTACAATTGTTATAATTTATAACAAAATTACCATGCCGCTCCCAAACTCCTGCACTGCCTGATTTATACCCCAAAAGTCCGCATTTATCCACCAGCATGCCTGCACTTAGCGTGGAGCCGTCAGGAAGAGAAGGGTTTTTAAAAACACTGCCCAGATTCGGCAGAGCAAGCGACGGTTGAACTTTTTTTCTAAACTCGGTATTCTCGCGCATTCTGTCTTCTATTATACTGCGGCCGATTTTTTCAAGTTCAAATTTTGCACTTAAAACAACATATCTGCCGGGATTTTTCTTAATTAAAGAATTTCTGTAAGAAAAATCCAGCTGCTCTTTTGTCAGGTTAATTATTTTGTTTTCTTTTACGTCAAACACCCTTGCACTCAGGAGAAAATCGCTTATGGTTTGCTTATGAGCACCTGCATTCATGGCAACAGCACCCCCCAGTGTTGCGGGTATGCCTATTAAAAATTCAAACCCGCAAAGCGAGTTTAAACACGCTTCCTGCGAGAGTTTTTGAACCTGTACTCCCGCCTGCACTTCAACAATATTTTTTCTGAAGGAAATTTCAGACATCTTTTTTGTTATAACAACGGGTTCCCTCACTCCTGCGCTTGAGAATAAAACATTTGAACCGCAGCCTAAGATGTGAATTTTTTGATACTTTTGAACAAGAGAACAAAGCTCGGCTTCACTTTTAATAAAACAGGCGACATCCGCCAGAGAGTGCATTTTTAGAGTGTTGAAATTTTTCAGTTCAAAATTTTCGTAAGACTCTATGTTACTTTTTGAGCATGTACAATTCATTTAAAACTCCGCCCATCTTTGTAATGTCGCCTGCGCCGAGAGTAAAAACCAGATCATCCGATTTAAGCAGCGGCAATATTTTTTGAGCGGACTCTTCTATTGAACCGCTGAAATACTGCGCCTTTTTACCGGTATTTTCCAGCTCTTTTGCAAAATCGGAGGGTTTTTTGCCGCCGCACGGTTTTTCTCCCGCCGCGTATACATCAAGCACACAGGTAAAATCGCAACAGGAAAAAGCATCAAGAAAATCGTTATAAAATCCTTCAAACCTTGAAAATCTATGCGGCTGAAATATTGCAACCACACGGCCCTTATTGTAATTAGCCACAGAGCAAAGCGTTGCTTTAATCTCGCTTGGGTGATGAGCATAATCATCAATTACTTTTATGCCGCCGAATTCGGCACTCTTTTGAAAGCGCCTGCCCATGCCGCTAAAAGTCTTAAAATGAGGCGCAAACAAGTTAAAATCAACGCCCGCCTCAATAAGACATGCCGCAACCCCGAGAGCGTTGGATACATTGTGCATGCCCGGGATTGAAAGCTCTATTTTTCCTAATATTTTACCGTTCGCGCAAAAATCAAAACTTGAAGACAGAACACCAAGTTTTATATTTTCAGCCCTGTATTTAGCCTCTTTTTGCTCCGCGGAACAGGTGATAAATCCCTTAAAATCAGGATTGTTTTTAATAAGTTTTATATTTCCGGAATTATCTATATTCACCACCGCTTTAGCACCGCTTTTAAGCGCTGCAAGAAAGGCGGAGAAGGTGTTTATAATATCATCCAGCCCGTTTTTATAAAAATCAAGGTGGTCAGCCTCAAGATTGTTAATAAGGGTAATTTTGGGAGAGTATTTTAAAACCGTACCATCGCTTTCATCAAGCTCTGCAGCAAAGAAAGGTGTATTTCTATCCTCACAGTCACCGTTTGTATCAAGGGCGGGAATTATTCCGCCGATTGCATAAGCGGGCTTGAGGGCGCTTTTAGATAAAAGATAAGCGCACATGCCGCTTGTTGTGGTTTTGCCGTGAGTCCCGCAAAAACCCAGAAATAAAGGGTATCTGTCAGATATTATTTTAAGCAAATCCGAGCGGTGAATAATTTTTAAAACGCGTCTTTTAGCTTCAATTAACTCGGGATTGTCTTCTTTTATAGCGCTTGAAACGACAACTACGGGCGAACCTTTAATATTATCGGCACTGTGACCTTCGTATATCAAGGCGCCGAGGTTTTCAAGTTTTTTTGCGTATTTGTTTTTTGAAATGTCCGAACCGCTTACTTTTTTACCTTCTTTTAAAAGAATATTTGCAAGTGCACTCTGACCTATTCCGCCTATCGCAATAAAATGATACTCGCTAAATTCCATAGCTAGACACCTCCACAGCAGTCTTTTACTACGCCGTGCTGGGTTTTTCCCCAATCCATGGTTTTTTTGGTAAAAATTATTTTAAATATAATAAACATTGCTATAGGAAACCAGATAACAACAAAATATACAGCAGTCACAACAGCCTGCCAGAGGGCTTTTAAAAAACCATAGTGAGAATACTTATTTAAAGAATAAACAAGCCCGCAGGCAAAGAAAACACCCGTGCAGACAAGTAAAATAATAGAAGATAAAATGCTGTCCTCATACCCTCTTACAAAGCGGAATGCCTGAATCAAAATCTCGGCAATAAGCCAGAATGGAAGCAAAAATTCCGAAATATAGGCAATAAGGTCAAACCCTACACGCAGCGACATATCTTTTGAAAAGAAAACATCCTTTGCAAACTCTAAATAACGCCTGATACTGCCCTCCACCCAGCGCCTTCTCTGCCTTATAAGCGCACTGAAGCAAATTACACCTTCTTCATTTACTATTGCCTCGGGACAAAAACGAATATCCCAGCCTTTAATATGCAGTCTTGTCGACATATCAAGGTCATCGGTTATTGTCTCATTGTTCCAGCCGTTAATATCATCAAGCGCCTCTCTTTTAATCATTTCGCCGTTTCCGCGAAGCTCAACAGCGCCCTTTACGGCATCTCTGCCTATTTGCAGATATGAATCAAAGACAAACTCATTATACTGGCAAGCCGTAAGAAAATTTTGTTTTGCGTTGATTATATTTTTTCTCGCCTGAACGGCACCAACGCCCTTGGGTTCAAGTTTTGGCAGCATGAGATTAATAAAATCGGGAGCGATTCTTGCATCAGCGTCAAAAACAAGAACAGCCTCGCCTTTTGCAAGCTTCATTGCGTCGTTTAAAACGGCAGACTTTCCGGGGTATGCGTCTTTTTCTCTTATAAGATATTTGATTTTACTGTTTTCGAGCGCAAGCTCTTTTATTATTTGCGCGGTGGAATCCGTTGAGCGATCGTCGATAAGAATAATTTCATAATTTTCATAGTCAACATTTAAAATATTTTTTACAGTATCCGAGATTACTTCATGCTCGTTATGACAGGGAATCATAATTGAAATAAACGGTCTGTACAAGCACTGTGCACTCGGCGGATTTTTGCGAAGTTTTCTTCTCTGGTGCTTAATTGAAAGATACATGTAAAACATATAAAGCGCCATAAAACATATAAGAAATACCACCGCATAGGAGGTTTTAAAATAGTTTTGAAAAATGATTAAAAACGCCAGAAGGCAAGATATTATAAGAAGCAGGGTTATTCTATCTTTCATAATTCCGATAAACTTTTCTCCTCACGCTCATTCTAGCAAAAAATAAGCCTTAGCACAAAAAATAAAATTTTATTTACAATCATAGTCCAAATACAGGATAAAAACAAGAAAAAATAAGGTTAAAATATAAATATAGGGTAAGTTTCGAGGTGTTGTTATGAATAATTCCGAAGTTTTTATCCCTCAAACCAACGGTGAGGTATCCGATTCGCTTACGCAAAACTGGACTCCGCAAGCGTATGAATGTTATTCAATTAACTGCAATTGCAAAAAGTGTTCAATCGAGATTTCAAACTATTCTTTTGTCTGCCAAATGCCTAAAATTGTGCACATATTGCTTCAAACACACGGCAAGCCTCAGGAAAAATTTTTGTAACTATATGTCTTTTGTTTTATCCAGAAATGTCTTAAGCGCTTCATTTTTATTTTGAGGTGTATCAAGCGAGATTTTATTATCATTATCTTTATTCAAATCTCCCATTGTCACAACCGGAGAATAAAAGCGCCTTACAAAAAGCAGCACAACAAAAATAACAACCGAACTGATTGCCACCGCCAGCATTACTTTCAGGAACATTTTAACCATTTTCGTAAGTTCCGATTTAGTGTCAGGCACAACTTTTTTTGTAAGGGCGGTATTATCATTGGGCGAGCTTTGCACATCATCTATAACAATCTGTTTTTGCTCGCCCAGCCCCATTTCTTCGTTAAGCCTGTCAATATCACTCTCCTGAGCGTTACTTGCGGACTCTTCGCTGTCATACTCCCGGGTATTTTGCTGCAAGGAAGTATCGTAGCTCTGCGTTTCCTGAATATTTGCACCTTCGTCGGGCGCACAAAACACAGGAGTTGAGGCAGTTAAAAATACGGTCAAAAATACAAGAACCGCTAATTTAAAAGTATTTTTAAGCATTTTTTGCCTTTCTTGTTCTTCTTACCGTACGTTTCTTGGCAGGAGCAGCAGTTTCTTGGGCTTCTTCGGGTTTTGCTGCGGAATCTTCCTCAGCGCTTTGCTGAATTTCCAAAGCATTAACCTGCAGTGCCGCAGAGTCATCCTGCGCTTTCAAGGCTTCTTTTTTCTGGGATTTTTTTGTTTTTCTTGAAACTTTTTTGGGTTTTTCTTCCGCAGTCTGAATATCCGCAGTTTCCTGAACTTCTGCTGCTTCCTGTACTGCCGTTTGTTCGGGGGTATCAACAGGTTCAAAAATTTGCGCCTCATTTATTACAGGCTCATCAGATGTACCCGGAAGCACCTGCTGAAGAGCCGCAGGGGTTTGAGTTTCCTCTTGCTGCTTGTTAAAATCTTTATCTTTGTTAAATCTGTTTCTCTTATCTTTTTTATTGAACTTTTGTGAATTTTGACCGTTTGATACATTCGGTTTGCCTTCATTTGTAAAGTTTGCGGCAAAGGGGCCTTTGATTTTATTCATCTTCGCCCTTGATTCACCCTGAGCATTGGATGTCTGGAATTTTAAATCTTCCATAACAAAACCCTGTCCGTTGCATTTATCGCATTTTTTGGTAAATATCTCCGAAAGCGACTGCCCCTGCCTGTGGCGCGTAAGCTCTACAAGACCGAGGTCGGAAAGCTGCCCGATTTGCGGTTTTGCTTTATCCTGCTCAAGAGCCAGTTCAAAATGTTCCAATACCGCAAGTTTATCCATGCGCGATACCATATCAATAAAGTCTACAACTACCATGCCGCCTATATTTCTGAGTTTAAGCTGACGCGCAATTTCATCCGCGGCCTGCAGATTGGTTTTTAAAATCGTTTCGGCCTGAGAAGAGGAACTTGTAAACTTGCCGCTGTTAACATCAACAACAGTCAGCGCCTCTGTCTGCTGAATGAAAAGATAACCGCCCAGCGGCAGATTCACTTTCGTTTGAAGTGCTGCGTGAATTTCTTTGTTTACACCCGTTGCTACAAGCAGAGGGTCGTTGCCTTTATGCATATTCACTTTTACATTCATATTCCAGTGCTGTAAAAGCTGTGTTGTGCGATGAAGCGCAAAGGGCGTGTCTACAATAATTTCCTCAACATCTTCCGTACATGCTTCACGAATTACCCTGTAAAGCAAGTCTTGATCGCGGTATAAAAGGCAGGGAGGATTTGCGGTATCAGCCGCGGTGACAATAGAGTTCCATTTTTCCAGCAAAATTTCAATATCTTCCTGAATCTCCGCTTCAGACTGCCCTTCCGCTTCTGTTCTTACAATAACACCGACTCCGACGGGCTTAAGCAAACTTACAATAGACTTAAGTCGTGCGCGTTCTTTATTTGAAACAATTTTCCTTGAAACGTTAACGCCCGTTTCATCAGGCAGAAGAACAAGGAAACGCCCCGGCAGACTAAGCGCGGTCGTAACCCTGGGGCCTTTATGTCCCGTGGGTTCTTTTACAACCTGAACAATAAGTTTTTGGTTGGGTTTTACCTTTTCTTTAAGAGGGCCTTTGCCTGAGATGTCGTTAGCATGGATAAAAGCCATTTTATCACTCATACCGACATCCAGAAAAGCTGCTTCAATACTGGGTAAAACATTATCGACGCGGGCAAGATAAACATCCCCCATTAAAACATCACCTTTTGAAACAAAAAACTCGTTAACCTTATTGTTTTCAATAAGGGCTGCAATGTTGTCCTTTTCGGAAATTACAATTTTTTTTGACATAAATTAATCCTTTTAAATCTTATAAAACTTTTAAGTCTTTATCGAAAAAGCACACTCTTTTGATGTCAAACAGCCATTTCTCACCATACACCGCTTTTAGGAACTCATCAGCCCTGAGCGATGGAATGTGCTCATCCTGACCTGTTTTTAAAACAAAAGTCAGCAAGCCATCCTTGAATTCAAGAGAATTCAGAGAGTTTCGATAATTAGTAACTTTATTTAAACCTTTTTTTGTTTTCCTTGTAATTAAAATTTCATCACAAGATAAACATTTGTTTGTATTATACTCCAAATTTTTAAAATTTAAAATACCCTCATTTTTGTTGGGTACGGGGCGCGCCTCGTATTTCGCCCATTGTATAAGTATATCAAGCGCAGGGAGTTTTTTTTGTTCGTTTGAAAAATCAAGACATTCAACGAGTTTTACATTCTCATTTGTATTTTTTTCAAAAACTTCTTTAAAGTTTTCCCCGACAGGCTCGTGAGTTTGAAAACAGACAAGCTCGCAATCGCTTTTTAAAAAAAGCGGAAGCGCAGGCGAGAAAGTAGTTTTAGGGATTTTATTAAACCCTTCTGTAAGCACAAGTTTCACCCGGCAGCGCCTTAGTGTTTTTATAATAAGATTCTGCCAGTCAAGATGTGAAATATATTTTAACTCGCCGTATTTTGTGAGTTTTATCCTGTATTTATACACTTTTTCTTGCATTTTTTAATGCTTTAAACTTGTCTTGCACCCTGAACTTTGAAGTATTTTCAAGAACTTTGTCCAAAATATCCTCTCTGTGGGTGCGATTTAACTCTCCGATTTTCTCAACGGTATTTCTGACCTGAAGCGCACGCGCCTGCTCAATCATTTGATTAAATGCAACATCATCGATATAGCTTCTTGAAATCGGACTTTCCATAACAAAACTATAGCATTATTTTTAAAATGTCGTTGCTCAGGTTAAGTTTTTGTTACAAAAATTTTTCCAGATAACTCAAAAAATCATCCGCATAGGTGCGGTTTTTCGATGAAAACATTAAAACTTCCGTGCCGAAATATTTTTTTATCTGCGCCGCTTTTTTAAAGGCTTCATTTTTTGAAATATAATCACACTTTGCAAGAACGGTAAAATTAGGGACAGAATTAACTTTCAGCCATTCATGCATTTGAAAATCATTTTTTTGAATTTCATGCCGCGAATCAATAAATTGAATACAGGAGACAAGGTTTTTTCGCTTAAGCAGATATTCTTCAAGATTTTTCTGCCACTGTATCTGCTCGGTTTTGGAAACCTTTGCATATCCGTAACCCGGAAGGTCGGCAATTATAAAGGGCTTTAGAGTAGTTGCAATTTCAAAAAGGTTAATCAAGCGCGTTTTACCGGGGGTGTTTGAAGTTTTTGCAAGGTTTTTATTATTTACAAGCGTATTTATAAAGCTTGATTTACCGACATTTGAGCGCCCCAGAAGCGCAAACTCCGCAACCTGCGTTTCGGGACAGAGTTTAAGATTTGGAGAGCTTAGTAAAAAACTCGCTTGTTTTATTTTCATAATTAGGCGTTCTCAATTCGTTAAGTCTTTTTTTATAAACAACCGCAGACAAGAGATTGTAAACATTATCATTGTTAATAACATTAACCTGAATCGTATCGTCCATAAGCTCTACATTTACCGATTTGGTGCTTACAAAATCGGACTTCAGGTTGGCAATTTGAATGATTTTTTTGCGCAAAATCCCAAGAGGTTGTGCAATAAAGTCTTCAAAGGATTTAAGGATGACATTTCTCATAACTTCAAACTTATTATAGCAAATAATTTGCTTTTTTGTATAATAGATTAAGAGAGTTTAATAAAGGAAGACAATATGTATCAGGAAATAACGCCTATGGGCTTTGGTATAGCAATTGAACGCGGTAAAACTTTGTTTAAAGATAAATCGGAATTTCAGGATGTGGAAATCTTTGAAAGCCGCGCTTTCGGTAATGTCTTAACACTTGACGGGCTTATGATGACAACCGAGAAGGATGAATTTTTCTATCATGAAATGATTTCCCATATCCCGCTTATAGCACACAAAAACCCTGAAAACATACTTGTAATCGGCGGCGGCGACGGCGGCACCGTAAGAGAAGTGTTGAAACATAAATCCGTAAAAAGCATTGAAATGTGCGAAATTGACGGCATGGTAATTGAAGCAAGCAAAAAATTCCTGCCGACAATCTCCTGCGGGCTTGATGATTCCAAAGTTAAAATTTACGTAGAAGATGCAATTGAATTTATAAAAGACAAGAAAAACCGCTACGACGTAGTTCTTATCGATTCAACAGACCCGATGGGCCCGGGCGAAGGACTCTTTACGGAAGAATTTTACACAAACGTTAAAAACTCCCTTAAGGAAGGCGGAATAGTTGTTCCGCAATCTGAATCTCCTGTTGCAAATGTGACAGAGATGGGCAAAATGTATAAACTCTTAAAAAAAGTATTCAAAAATGTTGCACCATACTGCGGTCCTATTCCCACATACCCGGGCGGCTACTGGTCATGGGCTTTTTGCTCGGATGATGTCGAAGTGCCGCACTGCCACAAAAAAGTTGATAAAGAACGCGCGGCAGAAATTGCAAAACTCTGCAAACTATACAACCCGAGAACACAGACCTCGGCTTTTGACGTACCCAACTTTGTAAAGGAAATTGCGGGAGTTGAGTAATTTTCAAATAAGCAAAAAACAAACAGGCGGGCTTTTTGGCGAAATTACCATTCCGCCGGACAAGTCGATTTCCCACAGAAGCCTTATCTTTGGTGCGCAAACGGGCGGCAGGATTAAGATTTCAAACTTTTCTTTCGGTGCCGACTGCCGTGCAACGCTTGAAATAATCAAACAATTAGGCTGCAGTGCCGATTTTATCGATGAGCGCACACTTATCCTTACAGCGCCAAAAAAACTCCAAGCACCTGCATCAGCACTTGACTGCGGCAATTCGGGGACATCTATGAGGCTTTTATCGGGACTTTTAGCTTCATTGGACTTTAAAAGCACATTAATCGGCGACAAAAGCCTTTCCGGACGCCCGATGAAACGCGTCATAGAGCCGCTGAGCCTTATGGGAGCAAAAATAAAGTCAAATAACTTTAAAGCCCCGCTTGAAATTGAAGGCAGAGAATTAACCCCCGTTCAATACAAAAGCCCCATAGCCTCCGCACAGGTAAAATCCTGCATTCTGCTGGCAGGAGTAAATACTCAAGGGATAACAACAGTTTGGGAAGATACGCTTTCTCGCGACCACTCCGAGCGCATGTTTGAATACCTCGGTGCCAAAATTAGCACAGGCAGGGATGAAAAAGGCTTTTTTACATCCGTTGAAAAATCACAACTTGTGCCAAAAGACATTGAGATTGCGGGTGATATATCATCTGCAGCTTTTTTTATGGTAATGGCAGCTATTGTACAGGACAGCGAAATAACAATTAAAAATGTCGGTCTTAATCCGACCCGCACAGGAATTTTGGATGTTTTTGACAAAATGGGCGTAAACTATGAAATATTGAATAAGCAAACAGTCTCAAACGAGCCTGTCGGTGATATAAAAGTATACTACAGTCCTGATTTAAAAGCCTGTGAAATCTCGGGCGATATTATTCCGAGACTTATTGATGAACTGCCGATAATCGCCGTACTTGCGGCGCGTGCAGGGGGCGAAACCACGGTCAAAGACGCTTCGGACTTAAGAAACAAAGAATCAGACAGGATAAGTGCGCTTGCTTCGGGTCTTAAAAAAATCGGCATAGAAATAGAAGAAAAACCTGACGGTTTTGTAATTTCAGGTACAAATAAAGACTTTCAAGGCGGGACAGAAGTCGAAACACATCTTGACCACAGGCTTGCAATGAGCTTTTTTGCCGCAGGACTTGTTTCAAAAAATCCCGTAAAAATTAATGATTTCATCTGGGTTAACACGTCTTTCCCCGAATTTTTACCCCTGTTCGAAAAAATTTCAAGGTAAGGGCAATTTTTGGGATTTACATGTTTTATGGCTGTATGGAACAAATAAATTCAAAATATCTCATATATCCCAAACAGAAAACAACCGATTCTGCCGTAACAAAGCTAAAACTTTTTTATACAAATGACTGGCACGGACAAACCGACAACATCGGCGGAATTTTAGGCGGGTCTTTGCAGTTTGACTCAAGCACAAAAGGTCAGAAAATTGACACATTAAAGCTTGTAGCAGGCGACACATGGTCAGGTGCAAATATAAAGAAAAATAATTTTATTGTAAATCTTATGAACTACATGGGTTTTGACGCCTGCGCAATCGGAAATCACGAATTAGACGCAGGTACAAAAGCCTTGCTTGATACCGCCAAAAACTCAAGCAGGACAAAGTTTGTAAGTGCAAACCTTAAGACAACGCAAGGCGAGCAGTTAAAAGGCATAGAAACCTCTTTCATAAAAGAAGAAAATGGTAACAAATACGGTATTATCGGTCTGTCACCCCTGGATTTAAAGACAGTAGTCCTTCCCGAGAGGATTTCAGACATTAATGTGCAAAACTTTGAACAAACGGTAAAGAGCGCACAAATTGAAATTGACAAAATGAAGGCACAAGGCGTAAATAAGATAATTATCCTGTCACATATCGGCAAAGATATGGATGAAAAACTTGCACACGCTCTGGATGGCGTTGATATTATCGTAGGCGGACACTCTCATGATAAAATTGAAGACATAAAAGAGGGTGAAAGCCTTGTCAGAAGCAAGTCGGGCGAACCTGTAGTCATATTGCAAACAGGTCAAAATGCCGAAAATTACGGTATTTTGAATGCCGAATTTGATATAAACGGTATTTTAAAAAAAGTGTCAAATTCCGTTATTGAAACAGGTAAAAAGAAAAACTCCATTATAGAAGACATTAAAAACTTTGAAGTTGGAGTTTCTCCAAAAGTCGGCAGCATAAAAGAAATTGATTCTTTGCCTGAAAACAGAAGAAAGGCTCCCTCGCAATGGACGGCTATGATGGCGGATTCAATGAGGGAAGCGCTTGGCGTTGATGTAGCTCTTATCAACAGTGCAAATATAAGAAAAGTACCGCAAATCGGCAAACTTACCGAACAGGATATTGAAGAATCAGCACCCATGAAAAACGATTTACTTAGAACACAAATGAGCGAAGAACAGATTGTATCGGGTATTAAAAATGCGGCATATCGTTCTATGGGTGCAACAGACGGCTACCCGGGACTTCTTCAGTGCAGCGGTATAAAATATACTATAGACAGTAACGGCAGCCTTTTAAATTTAAGTTTTGTCGACAAAGAAGGCAGAGAAACACCCGTTGACATAAACAATCCCTCAAAAACAAAAATGTACACGGTAGCACTTGACAGCTTTCTTGCCAACGGCAAAGAATATCCCGAGATGGTGCCAAAATCACAGGTGGAAAAATTCAACTACGACAAAGATGCCACTATGATTAACTATCTAAAAGCCCGCGCCGACAAGGAAGATTTAGTAATTAAAGACGATGGCAGACTGAAAATAGTACAAACATCGCAAGCCCCGCGGCAAAGCAGTAGTACGAGAAACATTTAAGGGTAATTTTGCCCAGAAGTTTCATAAAGTATTTAATACACAGGTAGCCTGTCACAAAGGATGTTAAAAATCCCCAGAAAAAGGCTTTTACATTAATCTGCGCTGCCTGAGAAAAATCCATTTCAAGAAGCGGGAAAACCATTGACGCGCCTATTATTACAGGTATACTCATAAGGAAAGAAAATCTTGCCGCCTTAACTCTGTCAACACCCAGAAACACTTGTGTTGCAATAGTCAAACCCGAGCGCGAAAGTCCCGGAAAAATTGCAAGCCCCTGTGCAAGACCTGTCCAAAGGGAAGTTTTTATATCTATTTCTTTATTTTTGGATTT
>DVFS01000050.1 GCA_018713115.1 Candidatus Galligastranaerophilus faecipullorum | reverse complement strand
GGTTGAAGAAGCAGCTCCGGCGGCGGTTGAAGAAGCAGCTCCGGCTGCGGTTGAGGAAGCAGCTCCTTCAGCGGATGAAGAAATTCCCGCAGAAGAGCCCAACCCCTTTGTACAGGATGAACCGGCACCTGTTGCGGCAGAAGAAAACTTCTTTGAAGAAGATCCGCTGAAGAAAAAAGAATTTGAATAAATATAAATAATCCCGCAAGTTTGCGGGATTATTTTTTATGTTCCGATTTTGTGCACTCTGACAAAATTTGTTCTGCCCGTTATTAGATTCGGTGCAGAACCTGTTATGACAACGTAGTCTCCCTTGCTCAGGCCGACTTCATTTATTAAAAACTCATCAATTCTGAGCAGCATATCCCCGCCGAGCACGCAGTCCCATTTTTTTTGAAACGGGTATACGCCCCAGGCAAGGGACATTTTACGACAAGTCTGTTCTAAATCCGAAACAAGAATTATCGGCACCGAAGGTTTTAGTTTAGACATAAGACGTGTCGAGTAACCGAAATGAGAAAAACTTAAAACCGCTCTGGCATTTACATATCTGAGCATTTTATCGGCACCGAAAACAATTGCCTGACGGGTAAGCGCCATATCCTCCGACATTTCAAAGTCTTTGTCAAACTTGTAAAATGTACTGTTCTCGGTTTCATGTGCGATTTTGGACATTGTTTTTACAGCTTCGGTTGCATATTTGCCCACGGACGTTTCACCCGAGAGCATAACCGCATCCGCACCGTCTATAATCGCATTTGCCACATCGGACACCTCCGCCCTTGTAGGGATTGGTTCATTTATCATAGACTCCAGCATTTGCGTTGCAACAATTACCGGTTTTTTCTGTTTATTACACTCGCTTATTATAAGCTTCTGGCAAACGGGAACTTCAACAGGCGAGAGTTCAATACCCAAATCTCCGCGCGCAACCATAATGCAGTCCGCAACGGAAATGATATCTTTGAGATTTTCAATAGCCTGCGGTTTTTCAAGCTTAGCAATAACAGGAATATTTGAATTAAAGTCATTTATATATTTTTTAGCAAGAAGGACATCTTCTTTTTGCCTTACAAACGAGAGTGCTATAAAATCCGCACCCATATCAACAGCGAATTTAATATATTCAACATCTTTTCGTGTAACAGCGTCAAGGCTGGCGGTAGAGCCCGGGATATTAAGCCCTTTTCTGGATTTTAAAATACCGCCGTTTGTAATTTTTGCATACACCCTGCTTTCATCAACATCTATAACCTCTGCCGCAATTTTGCCGTCATCCAGCAGTATTCTGCTCCCCCTTGAAACATCTTTGGCAATACCTTCATAATCAACGGGAATTATTTCAGCGGTAACCTGATTTTGAGCATGTTCAAAAACAACCTCGTCGCCTGTTTTTAAATTGATTTCTTCTTTTAAATTGCCCACTCTTATCTTAGGCCCCTGCAGGTCAACCATAATAGCGCAGTATACGCCCAAATTATCACTTACGCGCCTTATCATTTGAAATTTATCTTTGTGATCGTCCATACTGCCATGCGAAGTATTCAAACGAAATACGTTTGCACCTGCTCTCAAAAGCTCTTCTATTGCCTCTTCCGTACTCACGGCAGGGCCTATAGTCGCAACAATTTTTGTTCTTTTATAAAACTCAGGTTTCATTTTAATTACTCCATTCCATGAAAACGCAACAATTCTATCATAAACATTAATGTTGTTGTAAAATATTTTTATTAAAAGAGGTGCAAAATGAACATAGTATTAATGGAATCACTGGGCATAGAAAGCGAATGCCTTAATAAATACATAAAAAAGCTCACTGACTGCGGGCATAATTTTAAAGTATACGAAAGAACAGACAATAAAGAAACACAAAAAGAAGAGCTCAAGGATGCAGATATTGCAATTATCGCAAATATGCCCCTGAGCACAGAAGTTATCAAAAGCGCAAAAAACCTCAAATTTATAGACATTGCTTTTACGGGCACCGACCATGTCGATGTGCAGACTGCACACAAGGCAGGCATTGCCGTTTCAAATGCCTCGGGATATTCAAACGACTCTGTTGCCGAACTTACAATTTGTATGATTTTAACTCTTTTAAGAAATGTGCGCGAAGTTGAACAAAAATGCAGAGAACATAAAACAAAAGACGGACTTGTCGGCTGCGAACTGAAAGGCAAAACCGCAGGGATAATAGGTACTGGCGCAATAGGCATGACAGTTGCAAAAATCCTTAGCTTTATGGGCTGCAAAATAATTGCATACAACGGATTTTCAAACAAAAAAAGCAATGATTTTATAACTTATATGCCGCTTAAAGAAATGCTTGAAAACTCGGATATTGTAACACTTCACTGCCCCTTGACAAAGGAGTCAAGGCATTTGATAAATTCTGAAACAATTGCTTATATGAAAAAAGATGCCATACTTATAAATACCGCACGCGGGGCGGTAGCGGATTCAAAAGCTCTGGCTGACGCACTTAATAACGGCAGAATAAGGGCTGCCGCAATTGACGTTTTTGACAAAGAACCTCCCCTTGGTGCGGACGAACCCCTTTTGAGCGCAAAAAACACCCTTCTTACACCCCACATTGCCTTTGCTTCAAAAGAATCCATGCAAAAAAGAGCGGAAATTGTTTTTAAAAACATTGATATGTGGCTTGAAGGCAAACAGATAAACAAGGTTTAGGCTATGGAAAAAATCAGACTGTATTTTTGCGATTTCTGGAAAAGCCATACTTTTGAAAACGACTTTTTTGTAAATATCCTCAAAAATAAATACGAAATAGTTGAGGACTCAAAAAACCCTGATTTTATCATATACTCCTGCTACGGGTACAAACATCGCAAATATAAATGCCCCAGAATCTTTTACAGCGGCGAGAACCTTACCCCTGACTTTAACACCTGCGACTATGCCATAGGCTTTGACAGGCTGGATTTTGGCGAAAGGTATCTGAGAGTTCCCATATATTATTTCTTTGATAAAATACGAAACAAACCCGATATGCCTCAAAACCCGGAAAACAGAGAGTTTTGCAGCTTTATATATTCAAACGGGGTATACTGCGACAGTATAAGAATAAAATTCTTCAAATTGCTCTCCGAATATAAAAAAATAAGTTCCGCAGGTGCACTGCTCAATAATACCGGCACAAAAGCAAAAGATAAAATAGAATATCTTAAAAACTTCAAATTTACCATAGCCTTTGAAAATTCATCAAGCAAGGGCTATGTGACAGAAAAAATTTATGACGCATTTTTAGCACATACCGTGCCAATTTATTGGGGCGACCCTGATATCGCAAAAGAGTTTAATCCCGGAGCATTTATAAATATCGGCGATTATAAGACACTTGATGAAGCCGCAGAGAAAATAATTCAACTGGATAAAAATGACGAACTCTATCTAAAAATGCTAAATACTCCCTATCTTAAAGACAGGGAGTTTGCCTGCGGGCTCAGCGACAAAAAAATAATAGAATTTTTTGATAACATTTTTCAAAACAAAGGAAAATTTTACAGAAAAGATTTTCCTCCCTGCCGGGATAAAAGAGGCAGATTTTATCTGTATTCAAAATTTCAAAGAGGCATTTTAAAAAAAATCAGAGAAATTATCTTGAAGCACCGGATAAATCCTTAAGGGTTATCTCTCTGAGCAGCGCCTCCTTAAATTCACTCCTGTATAGGTGCCCCAGATGAGAGCCCCTGTCAAAAAGCACAAGGCTTGCGCCGGCGTATTCTCTTAAATCTTTAAGATGTCTTTTGTTCACAAGATAATCATCAAGCGAGTGAAAGATTTTATAATTTCTGTTGTTTTTTAAAAAGTCGCTTATATAATAAAGACTTGCCTTGTCGTTTAACTCTTCAAGCGTTGAATCGGTGCTTTTTAACATATATTCTTGAGCATAATCCCAATAGCTTGTATTGTTTATTGAATCATAAACATCGGTTTTCTTTGAAGGCGAAACATTTTCAAGAGTAAAAATCAAATCCGATAACTTCTGTCTCAGCACAAAACATGTTATAAGCCTGGCTTCATCCTCACTAAAAGGCAGGGAGGGCAGGGAGAAACCTTTTGTATTATTTTTCCTCTCATAAAGCTGAATTATTTTTGAAGCCCCGATTGCCGTTCTTTTTTTGATGTCTACAGGGCTTTTGTTCCACATATCATTATTTTCATCTATTACTCTTACCGCATATAAAAGCTCGACGGGAGGGTTTATTGAAATGTACTTTGTAATATTTAAAGTATTTTCTCTTGATTCCATATCGGCAAGAAAAAGTGCTGCAAAAGCACCGAAAGATGTACCGAGCACCACCCTTTGGGAAAATGTGCGGTCGTATTTTTTCTCCATTTTTTTAATAATATCCAGAGTCATTTTTCTCAAATATGCAACATCGCTATCCGGCATGCCCGGTTTATAGCCCTCGGGCATGCTTTTTAAAAATTCCCAGTTAAAATGACTGCCCAAAATCACGACCGAATAGCCCATATCATAAAATATTTTTGCAAAGACGAGCGAATGATGAGAATCCACACCTTCACCTATAGAAGGAAAAAGTATGGCAAGAGGAGAAGTTTTGCCTTTTTGCAAAATGTACTTAAATCTATATTTATCCCTGTCTTTTGTAACTTCAATTGAGGAAGTTTTTATCTTCTTTGAGAAACATCTGTTCCACAGCGACAATTCACTCCATATTGAGTTATGGTTTTCTTCTTCGCCAAAAAGAGCCGTTCTCATTGCATCTGTCACGGGGCACTGGGGATTAAAATCTTTTAAAATAATATCAGGGACGAGTTGTTTATTTGCAAGGTCTTTATTGTTATTATCTTCTCTATCAAACCAGGCATAGCCCTTTATGGCGTCATCTACAACAAGGTTGTCATCAGGATTAAGCGCTTTTTCATCCTTAACATCGAGTGATTTATTATGTTCTTCCTTTTTTACAAGCTCCGCACACTCTTTCAGTGCTTTTTCAAGGACTTCCTTTCTGTCATAGTTGTTATCTTTTATATACCTTTCAAGTCCGTACATTTTCTTTGCAATATCATAAGGGTCAGCAAAATTTGACTCCACAAGTTTAATAATGCCCTGAGCGTAAGCGGTTCTGTTTACAAGCAAACCCGCCTTAACAAGAGCTGTAACAGGACTTCCTATGTACATTGAAGGATCAAGGGGGCACTCAATTAACGTCCCTAAAAGCGCTCTCGGGGTAGTGGAATTTATAAACGGTAAAACAAGATAAGGCCCCTGTTTTACCTTGCATTTTGCAAGCCCCTGTGCAACATCCTCCTTAAGCGGCTCAAGTTTAAAAAATCTGTTTGCGGGATCAAACATCCCGCCAAGGCCTATTGTTGTATTTGTTAAAAATCTGAGTGTCTCATGACCCGAGGCTTTAAAATCTCTCTGCAAAAGAGTACTGACCAGTCTTTTTGGGTATTCTATGTTAGTGTATGCGCTTTGGATTCTGTCCATACCGTATTTTGGCATAATTGACGCCCAGATAATATGCACGGGCTTTATTGCGTATTTATTAAGTTTTCTGTTAAAGGCAAACATTTTTCTGTTAAAACCTTCAAACTTATCTCTGCCTATAAATTCACCCGCATAATCGGGATATTTTGATTCCCGCACAACAGGAGGAAGCGCTTTTGCATACGCGCAGGAAAAATCAAAACCACAAAACAAAAGTGCAAAAAGCACAACAAACAAAAGGGGCGCCTTATTTTTAAAACTCATCTCAAAATCCTAATCTCTAATGCTTCATTCACATTTTATTTGTTGAATGAATGAACATATCAGACAAAAGGATATATAAAAGTGCAGTTAAAATAAGACGCCAAATTTAAAACATTTAATTTTATTGCAGTGCAATTCCTTCGTGTACCAAAAAACCTCAGACAGAAATTTGTTTACCTTCACTTTGTTTTACCGCGTTTATACCCGTTGCGGTTGCGGCAACTGAAGATATTACACCGTTTATTGCAACCGAATTTTTAAGAGGCGACCTGAAAGGTTTGATTTTTCTGCCGAGCAGGTCAAGCCCGACACCGAAACCAAACCACAGCGCCGCTGTGTCTGCCGCCTTTTGCATGGGTGTTTTTAAATCAGCGGAATTATTTTTACCGTTATTTTGAATATTTGCGCAAAATGCTGTCCTTTGCGCGTTTACTGTAGTGACAGCGCCTATTTTCATTGTTGTTACCGACAAAAGTAATGCTTTGACAGTTATCTATTTTATAACAAAAAAATAAAATACAAGTATTTTATTTTACCTATTGACTTAGAGCGGCTATCAGGTTGTAAAATTAAATTACAAAATATAAAATCCCGAGGAGAAAACAATGAAAAAAATATGCGTCTTGATTTTAAGCATTTTAATGGTGCAGACAAATATTGCATTTGCGTCAGATGGAAAGGATAAAACAATGACAAGAACGGATATATGCAAAGAAAATTATACAAAATTATTTAATACGCAATGGAAGCCAAATACCGGCACAGATGCGGAATTTATGGATATTTTGCAAAAATATATTTTTGGCGAAGTTTTTACCGTTGGCAAACTTGACATAAAAACACGGGAAATGCTGACTATTGCTTCTCTTAGCACACAGCAGGCCCTGCCGCAATTAAAGGCGCATATAAACGCCGCACTTAACATAGGTGTCAGCCCGCTTGAAATAAGAGAAATCATATACCAGTGCGCACCTTTTATCGGTTTCCCGAAAACACTTAATGCCATAGGCGTCTTTAATGAAGTTCTAAAAGAAAAAGGTATAAAAACACCGCTTGATAACGCCGCTACGGTAAGTGAAGAAACACGCACACAAAAAGGCAGAGAAATTCAATACCCTATATACGGTGATGAGATTCAAAAATCACTTGAAAACCTGCCCGGCAATATGGGTGATGATGTTTCGAGATTCCTGACAGAGTTTTGTTTCGGCGATATATATACAAGAGAAGGGCTTGACATTAAAACCCGCGAATTATTAACCATAGGTATATTAACAACAAACGGCAGCACAAATACACTTAAAAAACATATCGCAGGCGCCGTAAAAGTCGGCAATACAAAAGAAGAAATTTGCGCCGCAATTATCCAGTGCCTTCCTTATGTCGGTTTTCCCAATGCACTTGAGGCGCTCGGAATTTTAAAAGCAGCAGATTTAGAACAGGAGTAAAATATGAAAAAATTATTTTTAATTGCAGCGATATTTTTAATCACCGGAGGGATAACAATGTCACAAGAATTAAACCAGCCTTTTAAAAAAGGAGAAATAAATCCTTACAATAAATACTTCAACGGAACCACATATCTCAACAGATTAAGTGCCAATGACGATATCTGGAACTCATCTATTGCAAACGTTACATTTGAAAAAGGCGCCAGAACCAACTGGCACAAGCACTCCGGCGGTCAAATACTTCTTGTAACCGCAGGCGAAGGACGCTATCAGGAAAGAGGCGGTGAAATAAGGATATTAAAACAGGGTGATGTGGTAAGAATACCCATGAATGTCGAACACTGGCACGGGGCTGCGCCTGACAGCGAGTTTGCACACATTTCAATAGAAACAAATCTGCCAAACAATGAAACAACCTGGCTTAAACCCGTAAGCGACAAGGAATACAGGTAAAATAATTTATGCTATATTATTTATAAAAAGAGGTATAAAAATGAGAAGAAGAGATTTTATAATAAACTCGGCGCTTGCCCTGGGCGGAACCGCACTTTTAACGGGCTGCGGCAAAAAAGAAATTCAAAAATCACAAAATCAGGTTGTACGAAGGAAATTTAAAGACACGGATATGCCCCTGATTGCCCTGGGGTGCATGCGCCTTCCCATGCGCAACGATAAAATTGACATGGTGGAACTTGATAAAATGGTAGAGTATGCAATGGCGCACGGTGCAAATTATTTCGACACGGCATATATGTATGTGGACGGAAAAAGCGAGAATGCCATAGGAGAGGTTTTAAAAAAGTACGACAGAGAAAGTTTTATCCTTGCGGATAAGTGCCCCGCATACCTTGTAAACTCGCCTTCCGATGTAAGGAAGCTCTGCGAAGAGCAGCTTAAAAAATGTCAGGTAAAGTACTTTGACAACTATATGGTTCATAACATAAACAAAAACACCATATCGAACTATCGCGACAACAATATGTACGAAGAGCTTCTGAAACTCAAAAATGAAGGGCTGATAAAAAACATAGGATTTTCTTTCCATGGCGACCCTGCTATGTTAAGAGAGGTAATAAAAGAACACAAATGGGATTTTTGCCAGCTTCAAATCAATTATCTTGACTGGGAAGTTGTAAATGCGGATGAACTGTATCAAATAGCAGATGAAGCAAAAGTTCCGGTAATTGTAATGGAACCCCTTAGAGGCGGAGTACTCTGCAACCTGCCGGATAAAGCAGCGCAAAAACTTAAAGAAGAATGCCCCGATGACACACAGGCGTCATTCGGTCTGCGCTGGGTAGCTTCCAAAGAACGCGTATTTACAATTCTCAGCGGCATGAGCAACTTACAGCAGTTGAAAGAAAATGTAGACACTTTTGTGAATTACAGAAAACTAAGCGAAAAAGAAGAAAAAACCGCCCATCAAATAGCTCAAATTATCCAATCACAGGGTGCAATCAGCTGTACGGCCTGCAAATACTGTATGGAAGTATGTCCGCGCGGCATTAATATTCCCGCAATTTTCGGGCTTTACAACATGTATAAAGGAAACAGTGCGCCGAACGCCGGCTTTATGTTTGTATACAACTATAATGCGCTTGATGAGTCTACGCGTGCCGATAAATGCATAAAATGCGGGCTCTGCAACAAGAACTGTCCGCAAAACCTTGATATACCGAAACTTCTTGACGAGGTTAAAGAGGCGCATAAAAAAGCCGAAAAGGAAACCGCATAATGAAATATGCATATAAAATCAGGCTTGTTTCGGGTGCCGTTCTGCTTATACTCTTTATTGCGGGAATAACAGGCCTGTTTTTGCCGCTTAAAATTTTTGATTTACAATTCGGAGCACTTGCACAAAGAGTATTTGTTGATTTTTCTCTGGCCGCACTTGCAATATTCTGTGTCCTGATTCTTATAACAGCACTTTCGGGCAGATTTTACTGCTCGCTTTTGTGTCCGCTCGGGCTAATGCAGGAGTTTTTTGCCCTTATTATTAAAAAGAAAAATAAAAAAACAGCGGACTATCCGTTTAAATATTTTCTCGCAGCGACGGCATTTGGAGTGCTGACAGGCTCAAGTGCACTGCTTTTAAGGTATCTGGAGCCGTACACCCTGTTTGGCTCAGCCTTTACGTTGAGTGCATACGGAATATCTGCACTTACGGTCATTTTTGTTCTGGTATTTTTTAAAAACAGGTTTTTTTGTACAAATATCTGCCCCGTAGGGGCGGTTTTAGGACTTATTTCAAAGTTTTCGCCATATAAAATTCAAATAAACAAAGACAAATGTGTTTCCTGCGGCATGTGCGAGAAAAACTGTCCCTCCGGCTGTATAGATTCAAAAGAAAAAACACTGAACAACAGCACATGTATAAGATGTTTAAAGTGTCTTGATATTTGCCCTAAGGGCGGTATAACACTAAAAAAAGTACAAAAAGAAGAGGTTAAATTCAGCCCTGAAAGACGCAGGGTAATAATCGGCACAGCGGCAGTCATCTTCTTTGGAGCTATGGTAAAAACAGGGCATGCATTAAAAGATAAAATTGCACACAAGCTTAAGAACATCATTCTGCCTCCGGGTGCCGTAAGTGAAGAAAGGTTTATAAATAAGTGCTATAACTGCAATTTGTGCGTCAAAAACTGTCCTAATAAAATTATTAAAAAAGCGGATGAAAATTTCAATGCCGTGCATATTGATTACTCTAACGGCTTTTGCAAATACGACTGCAATATATGCTCTCAAATCTGCCCCGCGGGAGCAATTAAACGCATAAGCAAAGAAGAAAAACAAAAAACAAGAATAGCTATGGCTATGATAAACACTGAAAAATGTGCACAGTGCGGCAAGTGTGCAATAGCTTGTCCGACACATGCTATAATCAATGAAGAAGGAAAGCCGCCCGTATTAAATGCGCAAAAGTGTATCGGCTGCGGCGCCTGCAAAAATGCCTGTCCTTCGGGCGCAATAGAAATTTATTCAATAAAAGAACAAAAAGTAATATAAGGAGAAAACAATGTCGCTGGGCGTAACTGAGATAATTTTAATTCTGGTTGTAATTCTTTTGCTTTTCGGCGGGAAAAGAATTCCCGAGATTGCAAGAGCACTGGGCAGAGCTTCTTATGAATATAAAAAGGCAAAAAATATTCTGAAAGAAGAAGCGAACGGGCTTAAAGAAGCTATTGAAAACGAGGCTGAAAAACCCGAGGAATACAAACCCAAAGACGTATAATTATGCCCGATAAAGACGAAAGTATAATCTCGCATATAGAAGCACTGAGGCAAATGCTCCTGAGATGCATAAGGGCTCTCGGGGCTGTTCTTGTTCCCCTGCTTTTTTTGGCGCCAAAGTGTCTTGATATCTTTATAAAACTTATACTAAGAGGAAATAATATATCGCTTAATTATTTTTCTCCGGTTGAAGTTTTTTTAATACAGATAAAATTTGCGCTCATTCTTGATATAATAATCTGCTTCCCGTATCTTGCAAAACAAATTTGGAATTTTTGCGCGCCTGCGCTTTATGAGCATGAAAAGAAGTTTATTAAAACGGCAGTTATGACATCAAGCCTGCTTTTTATTCTAGGTTCGCTTTTTTGTCTTTTTGTTATACTTCCTCTTATTATAAATTTTGCAATGGGCTTTACAACATCAAATGTCAAAGCAATGCTTGGTATATCCAATGTAGTAAACCTTGCGCTGTGGCTGACACTTTCTTTTGGAGTCATGTTTCAAATGCCGCTTGTTACATACACTTTAATAAAGTCGCAAATCGTATCTTATAAAACCGTCACAAATTGCCGCCCGTACGTAGTTGTAGCACTTTTAATAATAGCGGGAATTCTTACCCCGCCGGATATTGTAAGCCAGATTATGCTTTTTACACCCGCTTACCTTCTGTTTGAAACAGGACTGTTGTTTGCAAAAATCAGGACAAAGAAGAGCGAGGAGCGGGAATAGATGAACACTGTCCCTGTCGGAGTAAATATTGCCGCAAATATCTTAGGCAAGCTTGAAACAAGCTCTTCTGCCGGAATGTTTGTACGCGACACGGGCGGATGTCTTATTTCGCGTCTGGGATTATCAAGAAGCAAAGACGAGTCAAAAGAAATAAGCTTTGCCGAACTTTCAGAATCAGCACTGTTTTATTTTTCGGCTCCGGCACTGGCACACGGCAGCACAAAGCTTTTTGCAAAGCAAAAAAATATAACAAAAGACCGGCTTCTGGCTCCCCTGTCCGAACTTGGCAAAATAAGCGATAAAACAACACTTAAGAACATAAAGCTTGCAAAATTTGCACGCACAGGCACGGTTTTCAGTGTTATTCTGCCGGCGGTGTTTGGCATTGCACCGCTCAGAAACCTCATGTCACTTGCATCCAGCGGAAAAAAAGATTTTACATCGCTTATAGGACTGGAAAACAAAAATGAACAAAAAGAGAAAAAGCAGGCACAAAATAAAGCGGCAAAACTTCTAAAATCACTTGGTATAAGCACAATAGCCGGCCTTGGTGCAACCTTTGGCTTTCTTTTTGCCGCTGGAAATAAAAACTTTTACAAAAAAGCCGAATCATATCTGGACAAATTCTTAAAACATATGGATTTTACAAAAGACTGCGATTTAAGGCTTGCACACTACGGCGCACTTATATATCCGGCAAGTATTGCAGGTTATTTTTATGCAAGCCGCGACAAATATGAAAGAATGGAAAATGCCCGGCGGTTTTCAATTACCGTGCCTTTAATGTTTTTTGGCGAAAAGCTTATACAAAATCCCATCTATAAAAAATTTGACAAAATATACAAAACGGATGTTTTCAACGGCGGAAACATAAGGACTTACAAGGAAATCTCAAAGCTTCCTGAAAATATGCAAAAACAAATGCTAAAATCCAAAAACGCGGCATACAGCCTTACTTTTACAATAAATACAATGGCTATAGCCGCGGCAGTTGCGCTCTTAAACAGGGCTGCGACCAGACATGAGTTTAACCGCGACAAGGCTTTAGTAAACAATAATACAAAATAAGGATAAACATGGAAAACAAAGATAACGGCTACATTGAACTGAATTTCGCAAAGCTTGATACACAGAGGGCAAAACGCCGCGGCTGCAGCGAGGCGGTATTTTGCGAATGCAAGACCGAAAAACAGCTTATTAAAATTTTCAAAGAATTTAAAAGCGCCGGGCAGAATGTTATAGGAACACGCGCGTCAAAAGAACAGGCGGCAGCACTTAAAAACGAGATTGAGGAACTGAATTATAATGAATCCGGACGCATTATAACACTCATTCAAAACAAAATTGAAAAAATAGGAGAAATAGCTGTCTGTACGGGAGGAACAGGCGACATTCCGGCAGCGGAAGAGGCTGCCGCCACCGCCGAATTTTACGGAAGCAATGTCAAAAAATACTACGACATAGGCGTAGCGGGTATCCACAGGCTATTTGACAAGATAGATGAAATTAAAAAGGCAAATGTGATTATTGCCGCTGCGGGAATGGAAGGAGCACTCGGCGGAGTAATTGCCGGGATGGTTGATATACCCGTAATAGCGCTTCCGACCTCAATCGGCTACGGAAGTTCTTTTGAAGGGCTGAGCGCGCTTTTAACAATGCTGAATTCCTGCGCCGAAGGAATGACTGTCGTAAACATAGACAACGGTTTTAACGCAGGCTACAGCGCATCTCAGATAAATAAATTGATAGAGAAAGGGAGAAAATAATGGATTTATATTTTGAATGCAATTTCGGAATCTCGGGAGATATGACAGTTGCAGCACTTCTGGATCTGGGTGCAAATAAAGAAAAACTTGAAGGTGCTCTTGAGTCTATGAAGCTTGACAACGAGTTTTCCTATGTAATTTCAAAAAAAACAGTAAACGCAATAACTGCAACAGACTTTGATGTTATACTGCCAAAACATCAGCACTGCCATCATCACGAACATCGCAACCTGGATGATATAAATAAAATTATAGACAAAGCCGGTATTACGTCCAATGCCAAAGAGCTTGCAAAAAAGATTTTTAAAATAGTTGCACAGGCCGAAGCAAAGGTGCACGGCAAAAGCATAAACGATATACATTTTCACGAAGTGGGCGCCGTGGACTCTATTGTCGATATAGTAAGTTTTGCCGTATTATTTGATGACTTAAATCCTGAAAATGTATATTTTTCAACACTCACGGACGGGCAAGGCTCCGTTGAATGCCGGCATGGCACAATCCCCGTACCCGTGCCTGCGGTTTGTGAAATAGCACTCCGATACAAACTTCCGCTAAAAATTTCAGACAATGACGGAGAGATGGTCACACCGACAGGAGCAGCCATTGCAGCAGCTTTATATAATGCAAAAAAACTGCCGGATAGTTTTCAAATAGAAAAAATCGGCTGCGGAGCAGGCAAAAGAGCGTATAAAAACCCGATTTTAAGAGTTTTTGGTATCAAGAATAACAAGGATACTTGCAGTGAGCATAATTAAAAGGGCAATATAAAACTTTACATCAGGCCGCTCATTAAGTATCAGAAGAGAAAATACAACCCCGAAGAAAGGGGCTGAGGAATAATACGCACCGGCCCGTGCCGCGCCCAGAAACCTCTGGGCGTATATGTACAAACTTACACTTATGCCATAAGACATAAATCCCGTAAGCATAACAAGAATCGCCCACTTTAGCTGAGGCAGAGGATTATGTGCAAAAAATGCCGCAAACAGTCCGAAAAGTCCCGCAAAGCAGCCTTTAATCATTGCAATCTGGCGGGTGTCTTTTAAACTGAGCCGTTTTGTACAATTATTTTCAAGCCCCCAGCAGACACAGGAAATCAACACAAGAGCCGAGCCTTTATTAAACACAAAACTGCCTGCACCTTCAAAGCTCAACACTATGCTGGCTATAGTAATTAAAATAATCGCCGCAAAAAGTCTTTTTGAAATGTATTCCGAAAAAAACAAATATGCCGCACAGGAAGTGGCAACCAGCTCAAAGTTCCCCAGAAGCGAAACATTCGCCCCGCTTGTTAATAATACCCCTGCGGCAAGCGCACATACCGCCAAGGTATCCAGAAGAACCATTGAAACGGCCCAGGGGATTTCTTTTTTTGTAAGAGCAAGTTCAACACTTACGCCCTTAAAAAGCATTGTGAGCATAAGCCCCAATCCTGCACCCAGATACAAAAATGCACCGGTAAAAGCGGGGACGACATGTTTACCAAGAATTTTTATACAGGGAATACAGGCTGCATAAAGTGCAGCCGAGAAAATGGCACTGAGAGCAGCTTTTTGAAGAGCGTTAGTGGAGATTCTCATTTAAACTCCCCGTCCTGTATCCGAGCAAATCCATTGTTACATATTTAAAACCAAAACTTTTAAAATCAGCCGCAACTTTTTCACGCACAGAGAGAAGTTTTTCAAATTCACCGCATAAAATTTCAATCCTTGCTATATGATTGTGGCAGCGCACCCTGAATTGGCTAAAGCCAAGGGAGCGGAGGACATCTTCGGCTTTTTCAATCATTTTAAGTTTTTCTTTTGTAATAACTTCTCCATAGGGAATTCTTGAAGCAAGGCAGGCAAAAGAAGGCTTGTCCCAGGTTGAAAGCCCTTCACGTTTTGAGAGGACTCTTATTTCTTCCTTTGTAAGAGCACATTTAAGAAGCGGGCTTACTATATTAAGCTCCTCAAGCGCTTTTAAACCGGGGCGGTAGTCCTTTGTGTCATCAAGATTTGAACCTTCTATCACGCAGGCTAAACCGCGCAGTGAAGCCCGGTTTAAAAAACTTTTAAAAATCTCTCTTTTGCACAGATAACACCTGTTTTCGGGATTTTTCACAAAACCCTTGATACAGGTTTCATCCATCTCTACCGTAACGTGTTCTATGCCCCTGTCCCTGCAAAATTCTACAGCCTTTACATATTCTCTTGCAGGACAGAGAGAAGACTTCATCGTCAGCGCAAGAACGTTATTTCCGAGCACATCATGCGCAACCTTAAGTAAAAATGTCGAGTCTACACCGGATGAAAAAGCCACCGCCGCAGATTTTAGGGATTTTATATATTTTTTTAAATTTTGAAATTTAGCTTCCAAAGACATTTTTTGCCTCTTGCATATTTTTCCTTATCTCGACTTTAAAGGGGCATCTGTTCTCACATGCGCCGCAGGAAATGCATTCGCCCGCCTTGTGCTCAAGCGCCATGTAATGTTCGCGAACGGTTTCAGGAACTTCACCCTGAGCCCTGACGAGATTTAAAAACTTACTGACCGAAGCAACATCAATTCCGCGCGGACAGGGCGCACAGTGTCCGCAATACATACAGTGCCCTTCCCAGCTTATTGAAGGAAAGGAGGCAAGAGTTGAAGCATAATCTTTTTCATCATCAGACGCTGTTTCATAGCGGATACTCTCTTTCAATTCTTCAATACTTCTTGCGCCCGATATAACACATGCAACCGCAGGACGCGTAAGGGCATAGTGAATACACTGAACGGGCGTGAGTGACACTTTTGCAGGAGAAAGAGCGCAATTAAGTAAATCGCCCCCGCCAAAGGCCTTCATCACGGTAATTCCTACACCCAGCTTTTCACACATTTCATAAAGCTCCTGCCGGTCTTTATCCATATTAAAAAGCCTGCCGCTATATTTTTCAGGGTTCCATAACTGTTCCACATCCTCATCCGGCGGCTGTAAATCATAAAGCGGATTTATACTAAACATCAGAACACTTATAAGTCCGCTCTCAACTGCTTTTTTGGCAACTACCGGATTATGGCTGCTAAGCCCTATGCATTTTATCTTGCAAGAATTCTTGAGTTCCAGCGCATATTGCATAACAGGCCCGCTTAAAATATCTTCCAGGTCATTCAAAGAGTCGCAGTAATGAATCATGCCTATATCAATATAATCGGTATTAAGTTCATTCAGCATATCTTCAAAACCGGCTTTGACTTTTTTTATATCTCTTGTTCTCAAGTATTGGTCATTTTCCCAGATACTGCACAGGTGCGATTGCAAAATAAACTTTTCTCTTCTGCCGGCAAGGGCCCGCCCGAGGCCTTTTCTTATCTGAGGATTTGGCGAGTATAAATCGATACAGTTGACCCCCTCGAGCTCCATAAGGTCAACAAATTCACAAATTTCAGCATCCGTTTTGCCCGCAAACCCTTCACACCCCATGCCTATTTCCCCGACCAAAAGCCCGCTTCCGCCAAGTTTTCTGTATTTCATTGCTTCTCCTTCGTCTGAATACAAAGCTGCCGGTTACAGCTCCATAATTCATTAAATCCTCGTAATTTCCTTTACTGCGGCACTAAAATTGGTATACCCGCCAAAACCAACTTCCTCTTTAAGCCTTGTCACATCGGCAACAATTAATGAAGGCTGCATACCTATATCGTTTTTGACAATTATAAACTCCTCTTTACCATACAGTCTTGCAAAAGTCATCGCAAAGTCACTCAGGCTTATTGGTTTGCCAGTGGCAATATTAACACATCCGGTAATTTCTGTACAGAGAAACTTTACAAATGCATTTGCAATATCTTTGGTATACATATAATCGCGCAAAAGCGAGCCGCAGCTTATAGTAACGGGCTTGTTTTCGCACAGATTATTTATAATTGTTGAAGTCAGGCGCCCCTGTTTTTCGCCGCGTCCGAAAACGTAAAATATTCTGCCCCAGCCGAAACTTATGCCGTTTCTATCACAAAATTCTCCGGCCAGTCTTCTTAATTTATCTTTAGAAATTGCATACAGGGTGGTGGGATTCAGTTCATCATCCTCTTTTAAGGGTTCGTTTTTAAACTTATACTCAAAGCAGGTTCCTGCAAACACCGCCCTTTTGCCGCCAAATTCCCTGAAAATTTTAAGCATTTCCATACTTGAATCAACAAGTTTTTCATTCAACGGATTTACAAGGTAGTCCCCGCCTGTAATCCAGGCAAAATGCAGCAGGTACTGCGGTTTTATTTTTTCAAAAAAACTCTTTAAAGAAGAGGGGTCGAAGATATCACACTCATTATGCCTGAGTTCAAAAACCTCAAACCCCGCTTTATTAAGCGGCTCAATTGCTTCTTTTCCTATTAAACCCGTAGAACCTGTTATTATAACTCTTTTCATATTCATGAATACATGCTAACATAACCTAAAAAGGAGCACAAATGCAAAAAGAGTATAAGTATATTGACACCGAGTCTAAAGAGCTTTTTGATTTAAATGTAAGGGCGCGTGCGTTAACAAAAAAATATTCCCTTCTGGATTATGATGACCTCGGGCAAAAAGAGGTTATTTTAAAAGAACTTTTTGGTTCTGTCGGGCATAATGTGCTGATTGATGAAAATTTCTTTTGTGATTTTGGCAAAAATATTTTTATTGGCAGCGATGTAATAATAAATTCAGGCTGCACTTTTATAGATAATGAAAAAATAATCATAGGAAACAGGGTTTTAATTGCACCAAATGTTCAAATATATACTGCATATCACCCGCTTTTACCGGAAGAGAGATTGAAAGAGAAAAATGCCGGTTCAAACTGCTACTATACCACCTGTGCCGATCCGGTGGAAATAAAAGACGGGGTCTGGATTGGCGGCGGGGCAATTATCTTGCCGGGAGTTACAATAGGAGAAAACAGTGTAATCGGCGCAGGCAGCGTTGTCAGCCGCTCTATACCCGATAACTGTGTTGCCGCAGGAAACCCCTGCAGGGTTACAAAACACTTTGACGATATAAGAAATTACACCAACCTACGCCACAAACCCGTATAACATTTCATATGCCTTTAGTACTGCCTGGAGTTTGGTTTTTACGTTGAATTTTCTGTAGATATTGCTCAGGTGTGCTTTTATTGTGCTTGGAGATATAAAGAGGTGCTCTGCGGCTTTTTTGTAGGTATCATATCTTGCAATGGCACCCAGTACTTCAAGTTCTTTTTGGGTAAGACCGAGCTGTTCATGTATGGGTTTATCTATAGGGAGTTGATTAATATTGCTCATATGGGAAAACACTCTGTATACCAAATCATCCATGGAATGATCATAATAATGTCCTCCGTTTGTAATTTTATTTACAATATTAAACATCTTATCCGCCGTATAATCACTCAGGCAGTATGCTTTTATTCCCGCTTTTATCGCTTTGCAGAACAGTGTTTCATCCGCTTTATCCGCAACTATTATTGTCTTTGCAAGAGGTAAATCCTGTTTTATCTTATTGAGCATATCGATATTTTCTTCATTTGACATAAATGAAGAAAATACAATGATATCGGGTTTTAAGGTATATAGTTCATTAATAAGATTATTTGCATATGCAAGATTGGATTCAACTTTAAAGCTTTTGTTTACCTTTATCGCCTCTCTTAAATGAATCCTTTTGAGCTTATCGTTATCTACGATAACAACACTTTTTACGGCATTAAAATCCGGCCCTTCATCTTTAAAATCAGGTTTCAGATTTGTACCTGCCGCTTTATTGAGAGATTTTCCTCTTTTAGAATTTAAAATGTAATAATCCGCAATTGAATCAAGATGTTTTTTCAATGTTTTGCTCCTATGTTTGATGTGTAAATACTTAAATTAAATTCAGAATAAGAATTGCATTTTAAACTTTTTTGTTTTTACTGTTTATCAATTAAATTCTTTCGCATAATTACACACACAACAAACATCAAACTGGCTAAAGAGGGCAATACAGCAGATATTTTAACGGGGCAAGTGTAAATTACACTTTATTGTAAATTTAATTTATATGCACATAAAATGTGTAAAAAATATAATTTGCCTTTAAATTTGAAAAAATATTGTAACTTTTACAAAAGTTAATAAACACAAAAGTAAAACAACGGGAGGCGGGTATATTTTAGAGAGAAATTTTAATTGAAGAATATACGCAAAAACAGCCCAAAAGCAGCAAACAGGCTGTCCTTTGACGTTATTTTACATGACAATCAAATGTTCACATGTTACTTTTTGTTAAAGTTTAGACTTTAATATGTAATTTATATGTACATGTAAAAATGCATTTGTTATAATAATCACATTGTAAACCAAAACAAAGTTAATCAAATTAACTTTACAGACATCAATACGGGGTAGTTTGCCACAACAGATTGCCCCTATTTTTTTATGGTTTAAAAGCAAATGCACACAAAGACTCACATGTTTTGCATGCCTGTATGCTAATGTAAAGCCATGCATCACTGCAACCAAAATAACTTGCAACAGGGAATATTACCATCATTGTTACTAAAAGGAAACAGTGCAGTTTTTGCAAAAATTGAATCTTTTGAAACAGTAAGGGATATATATACAGGCGAAAAAAGTCCTTCCGATTTAATCGATTATGAAATACCTGAAGATTCGGAATTTTACGTTCCACAAGGAGGAGAATCTCAGGAGATAACTTATCAATATACTCAGGCACCTGCGGTTGATGCAAAAGCACTTACTATGCAAATGCTTACAGGATTAAGCATTGTTACAAACGGTCACGTTTTAATGTATCTTCAATATCCTCAGCTATTCCCACAGGCAAATGAGTATATGAAAAACTTTGCAGGATTACCAAGCCTTCCAAGCGTAGCACAATCAACACCGCTTGGGATTCCTATAGTTAACATAATTAACAATCTGGCAGATGTTGTGGACTTGCTTAATGAAGCAACATGCCAAAATACCTGTTAAACTTACTAACCCGCTTCAAACGCTTTTTAATCACATCGAAAAGGCAAATGCACTTATACTTCTTGAAGATAAACTTACAAAACTAAATAAAGTATTTAAAGACAGAAGTGTTGCCGTTGCGATATCCGAAAAATACGGCACGGAAGCATACGAAAGCTTCTTAAGACAAATTGCGGACTGTTCATATACCAATCGCGCTCAGCGTCTTGGCGCGCTGGACAGTGTTTTAAATAAAATTGTAAATAATATTATAGGTACGACAATCACGCTAAAGCCGAAAATTACCGTTACGCAGCTTGTGTCCGTTATAAATTTTGCGGATAAAATGCCATCTGCCTTGTGGTTTGGCGGTTTTTTGCAATGTCTTTTAACACCGCGCAAAACAATAAAATTTATGATGCAAAACGATTATTTAAAACAGCGTTTCGGCTCGGGTTCGCAAAATGAAGCACTTGCACGCATTGTTGAAACTTCAAGATTTGCAAAAAGCAAAAAATTTATCGATTTCTTTTCGCTGAATGTGAAACTGGGCGATATGGGCGCTATTATCTTCGGCGGTAAACCTTATGTCGATTATCTTATAAACACAAAAGGAATGAGCAGAGAGGATGCCTTCAAGGAATTTGTATTGGAAGTAAGCAGAGCTCAGCAGGCAGCTACAACATCATCACTAAGCGAATTTCAAAGAAGTAATAACCCGATTTTCAGATTGTATTATGCATTTCAAAATACAACAAATCAGTATTTCAGAAAGGCAGCCGACGCCATAATAGCACGTGCTAACGGTGATATAAGCAGTGGGCAGATGATAAAAACCGTTTTAATTTATACGGTTTTCAATAATTTCTTATACCGTATGGTTGCAAACCCCTATGTCTGGATTCTGGGTTTAGCGGCAGGCGAGTGGGAAGAATTTGCGAATGAAGCCGTTATGTCGGTTTTTGATTTAAATTCCCAGTCAATTATTTTTATCGGAAGTATTTATCAGGCAATTTTAAATGCTTTACTTGAAAAACCTGTTTTAAATTCCGCAAAAGGTCTTGATAAAATACCGCGCGATATAAATAAATTAATTCTTGAAGCGCAAAAAGACGGATTAGAAGGCATTGAACTTGATACTTGGCTTAATGCAATGACCGATATAACAGACGCTACAACAGGTATTCCCGCTTCAACCATTGTTAATATGGGAAGTTCCGCAATTGATTTTTATGAAGGAGAAACAGGCAAAGGAGTAATGAAGCTTCTGGGATACTCGGATTATCAGGCAAGAAAAGCAGCCGGCGAAGATTAAAAGAAAGGAAACATAAATGATACCCGATATACCCCCGTTCAATAATTACAGCGGGAATAATTCCGCTGTGCAGTTTGATTACGATTTGACAATTGAAAATGAGAATCAGCTTATTGTTATGCATTCCGATAAATACGGCAGGCAAACACAGCTTGTTTTAAATGTTGACTACTCCATACACGGCATAGGAAACGAAAACGGCGGATATATAATTTTTCCGCTCGAGGGCTCTTTGTACAGCACTCTTGACGAGGATGAAGTAATATCGTTATTTTTATCACTTCCTATTGAACAGGCAACACCCTTTGGCACATCTGATAAGCTTGATATGAATATTTTGGAAAAAACTTTTGATTATATTGTCAAGCTTATAAAAATTTTAAACAGAGGCGTGGAACGCTCGGTAAAAATTCAAGAGGGGTCGGATATAAGCCCGGATGAACTTGTATCATCACTGCAGCAGGCACAAATCAGCGCCGCAAATTCGGCAGTCAAGGCGGAAAATGCGGCAAATACGGCAATACAGTGTGCAAATACTGCAGAAGAAAAAGCTGATGAAATCGAAGAACTTGCGATTAATACGGCATTTGATATTCAAAACAAAACATATCAGGCTCAGGAGAAAATAGAAGAAAAAAAGCTCGGCGCAATTGGTGAAATCAACACAAAAACATTAAATGCGGCATCTCAAATAAATAACGAACTAAACTCCGCATTAAATACAATTGAACAAGATTCTATAAGTGCACAAAGTATAATATCTCAGACCCTTGAAAGTGCAAAAGACGCCATAACTACAGATAAAGCACAGGCAATTGAAGATATTGAAAATCTGGCAGAAAATATAAATGTTAATGTTTCAGAGGCGGCTGCATCTGCGGATTTAGCGAAAAAATATGCCCAGAATGATTTTAATGCACCTGTTGAAAATAACACATACTCGGCCAGACACTGGGCGCAGGTGGCGCAAAACACTGCAAGCGCCGTTGGAAATCCGCTTGATTGTTCATTGTCCAACATCAACGAAGACGGCATAGAGTTTATAAAAGAATTAAGCGGAGGCGGTGAAGCAGGGGCGGGATTTTTCGGGCTTGCACCTTTATGTGTTAATCTCGGGGCTACTGATGGCATTTTATGCGACTATGGATTTAATATTTCAGAAGAAAATCCCGCCGTGGTTACATTTGCAAACGGTTATACAAAAACGCTTAAAACACTTGCAAGCGTGCCGGATGAGCCTGTTGATACAAACACAACAATATATTTTGGAATTGATGAGAACGGAAATATTAAAGCATTTAAAAGTATTAAATATGCGGATAATGAGCCCGCAAATATCTCAAGTTCCCAGCTTCCCTGCCTCTGGATTAATACGGCAAGTCCGATAAGGCAGACAAAGGCAAAATATGAAGAACAAACCGAGTGGGAAAATAAAAATATTGTTCCTTTTGCGGATTATAAAAAATCAAACCAGGCCGCAGAAATTAATAACTATGAATACAATTCAAACGGTTTTAATGACGATTTTTCAAAGAGTATAACGGGGAAAAGTCAAAATTGCGAGCTTGAACTTATTTATACAAATACAATTGAATTAAATCTGTCAAACAAGTTCTATGACCTTGGTAAAACTTCCTACGATCAAACTTACTTTTTAAAAAAGGATGTAAATTTTCCCAAAAGCGGTATGGGAATTTTTTATTTAAGCATTTATACCGAGCAGGAAGTAATTATTGATATTAAGGCTCTTGATTATTCAAAAGTAAAACTATCAGGCGGTAAAATAGGCTCTTTAGGCTCAGGACGCTATCTTGCAACCCTTTATTATAATTTTTCAAATGACGATACATTCATGATGGTTAACTACTTCTCTGAACCCGAAGCGGATTTGCCGCCGGAAGTTGAATAAAATATTTAAAATTTTTCAGGCGCTATGCGCTATTTTTGTACATAAAAAAGAAAGGATGTAATTTATGAATTACAAAGAAATCTTAGCAGGTCTTTTGGCATGGGTATTGCCGCTTATAAAAGAGCTTGTTGAAAACAAAATCATTCCCGCAATTATCAAAAGAAGCTATGAGGCCTTTGATAAAAAGGCAAATGATGTAATTGAAAATCTTAATGATTTACTTGAAAAAATTAAATCAACAGATGACCCTGAGAAAAGAAATCGACATCTGCAAGGGTTTAAACTTGGAATTGCAATAATTGAGGCGGTAGGGAATAAATTAACCCAGGCTGCAAAACTTCTCAATAAAGAGGTAGCGCAGAATGATTGAATATTTGCCGTATGCCGTGATAATAATAGCGGTTCTGGGGTTTTTTGTCCAGTTTAATATCTTTGTAACGCCCGAGAAACTCGAGAAAAAACACAGAGAAATATTATCCGATGCAGATAAAAAATTTGTTTCTCTGCAGGTTTTTCAATGTTTCAAAGATGATATCAAAGAAGATTTCAAAGAACTTAAACGCGGACAAAGAGAAATAATAAATACACTTGCGCAGCACAAGGAGTTATAGCCATGTCAAAAGTATTATATGTTATAGGACATTGGACGGCGGGAAATTACAAACCTAATGCAAAAGATAAATCAAGTTATCAGGCATTAATTGACGGTTCGGGAAATTTAATACTTGCCAAAGCCCAGGGAACAGCTTCATCAATTGGCGGAATGAACTCAATTACATATAATGTTGCTTGCTGCGGCGGGCTTGACAGAACGCCGATTACAAAAGTGCAGCAAGAGGCATTCTGGTTTCACTGCGCAAGAATCCTTGCAAGATATAATCTTACTCCTTTTGATTTTTATACTCACGCTGAAATAGGCGAGATATGCAGAGATAAGACTATAGAAAAACTCTGTCCGTGGAATAAATATCTTGTTCAAAACATAGGTAAAATTGATTTAAACAAAATGCCCGAAAAAAGCGGACAAGCATATGCCATGGGGGATTATCACAGACAAAAAATCAAATGGTATTATCAGAAGATTAAATAGGGGGCAAAATGCCCCCTCCTCCTCTTAATAATTACAGCTCATTTTCATATTCAAGTATTGCAATCGCCCGCACAATATTGACCGCGAAGTAATACAAATAAACCATATAGAAAGATTTTGATTTTTTAGCGTAAAAAGATAATTTACGCCACATTTCAAAAAGTTCTGCACGTTTAACGCTTAATCTTTGAATGTCAATATTCTTGATTCCTGTAAATTCATACAATGTTGTTTGTATTTCTTGTTTTTCCAAAAGCATTTCGCGCTCCTTTTTGTATTTCTTTTTTATAAAATTTTAAACAATTAAAATACAGTTGTATATTACCCGTAAGGGTATATTTATATCTGTATTATCAATATATGTCTTAATTATCATTGTAAAACGCAATCATAGCATTTAATGTTAAGCTATGATTACATTATCAAGACTTAAAAAGAATTTTGGTTTAAAAGTTAAAAAATACAGAGAAGATTCAGGGCTTACACAAACCAAACTTGCTGAACTTATTGGAATTGAACCCGCAAGCTTATCAAGAATTGAAAGCGGAAAATCTTTTGTATCTTCCGTTATTTTACATAAAATCTGCAGGACTTTAAACGTAGAACCTGTTAAATTATTTGATTTTAAGGATATATATGAAAATGACTTGCCAAAATGTGCCAAGATTATTGCAATTGCTAAAATACTTGAATGTCTTACAGATGAACAGCTCGATTTTATTTACGGAGTAATTGCAACTTTAAAGAAAGATTGATTTTTTGTAAAAAATATATAGTTTCTTAGATTAGATAGTTTTATTGTTTTTAGATAAAGTTACCAGATTTTTAAATGAATAAACAAATTGTAAAGTTATTTTAAGGTTTTATTTACAAATGACAAAAAAATAAAATTACCAATTTTGTATTACTGAAATACAATAATCAGATATATTATGCGCATAAATAATATCTATAATACAAAAAACATTAATTCAATATTTTTCAACGGTGTATTTACAACAAACATTAAGGATATTGATAAAAAACACGCACCGGTTGTTACAACTGACTATGTAGATAGTTTTCAAAAAAATGCCGATAATATAACAAGTACATATGAAAGAGAAAGAGAGAAAGCAGAGAATAAGTGGTTTGGTCGAAAAAGGGCATTAAGAAAATTGGACGACGAATATAGAGGAAGGATGAATGCCTGGCGAGAAGACCAAATTATCTTTCAAAAAGCAAAAGAGGCGCATTTAAAAGATATCGAACAACTTTTAGAAGCGGCAAAAAAACGCAATGCTACGCTTGACGAATTAACGAAATTAAAATCTGATTTTGAAGCAACACAAAAAACAATCAATTTGGCTAAAAAACAGCAAGCTGCTAACAAAAACTGTGGTTTTAGCAGATTGGCCGGTTATGAACCCGAAAAAGCAGCATTGCAAAATGTATTAATAAATAAAATATTTGAAGAGCAGTCCGGTGTTCCAATCAAACTTCCAAATGCAGCTTTATTCTTTGGACCGACCGGAACCGGGAAAACTACATTTGCAATTGCGCTGGCCCAAGAAATAAACAATGGTGAAAAACCGGTTATGATTGATATGTCCGAAGGACCGGATGACATAATGGATGAAATAGAAGTTGAAACAAGAAGGTCAAGAAAAAAATATAAGCAAACAGGCGAAAGAACAATAATTCTTTTGGATGAAGTAGAAGCAATTGCACATCAAGATTCTGAGGTATTAGATGAATTAAAAGCAAAATTAAGCAAAGCATTTGATGATGATAAATGCATTTATATTATGACTTCCAATAATCCCGCGGAAATATCGCCGGACATTTTAACTCCGGATAGAACAAGCTTTATTATAAATATAGACCCGCCTGATTTTGAAAATACGCTTGCAGTCGTAGAATTTTACTTTTCAGCATTAAAACAACAGGGGTTAGATTATAATAAAATTGCCAAAGCTATATCTAATTGTTCCAATGGCAGGTATAGTAATTCAGGAATTGAAGAACTATACAAAAGATGTTGTTCCAACAAAATACATACAACTGATGGTATAATAAATTTAGTAAATAAAACATTGCCAAATATTACCCAAAAAGAGTTAAACTCGTATGAAAATGATAAAAAAATGTTTTTAGGAAGATAGGGCAAATGGAAAATACTGTAAACAATTCAAATATTTATACGGGGGCAAATGCTTTAATTATTGGCGCAACCGGTACAGCCGGCGCGTTGGGCGGCATTGCCAAAAGTCATTTTTTAGATAAGCCCGATGTTCAAAAAGGCTTGGAAAGAGAATTTCAAAACTATAAAAAATCTGTCGCACTAAATGAAATCAACATAACTGATACTTTTGAACGTGCAATAAAAAATCAGGAACTAAAAGATAAATTCAACAACCTCTGCGATTATTGGTACAATACAGGGTTGAAAAAAGCAAATAAGAAAAATATTATTATCGGAGCGTTAATTGGTATTGCGGTTGGAACAGCAGGAGTAGTTGCAAAAAATTTATTAAAAAATAATAAGGGCACAACAAATGAAGCTGTTACCGACAAAGTTAAGCACTGTAACGCATAAAGAAATAAAGAAAATTAATACAAATAAAATAAATAAAAACCATACAGTATCATCCGATGTATTTTTTAAAGGCAGCAGGAGCGAAACTCAAAAGAAGATTAATTCAGATGCACATTCAATTAAAAATTCTCAAAAATTTAAGTTAGAAATGACCTTTCTAAGAGATGATTCTCTCAAAAACAAAAAATCATTAGATGATTTTTTGTTAGCATCAATGTATGTATATATAAATAATGCAATCAATTTTCCTATTAAAGAAGATTTTTTTGAATATAAAATCAAAAATAGGTTTATTGAAATTATGAAAAAGTCTTTGGAACACCAAATAGAGGGTAATCTAAGTGAATATTTACAAGAGAATTACGGATGGGGTTTATTTAATGGCAAATATGGCGGTTATGAATCTTTTGCTACTGCAATTCCTTGTGTTTTACCATACGCAAAAGGATATGAAGTTGAGCTCGAGGTGTTAAAACTAAAGGAAATGGAACAAAAAGAGTTGTCTTTGCGAAAAGAAATAAATAGGCAAGATAAGATAATAAGTGCTAAAGAACGATTAAGCGATGAATATTTAAAACCGGTTCAAGCGGCGCAAAAGGATTCGTCTCTAGAATTACCAAATTCAATTATGTTGGAATGCAAAGACAGACTTATGGCTGATGGAATAATACAATGGGCCTTGTCAAATATATCCGCAAGACCTATTGCAATAGGCACTAACATATATGATTCAAACTCAGTTATAAAAAACAAATTAAAATCCGCATTAGAAAATGCCGGCAAAACTTATGAAAATTTCGGGACACCAACATTAATATATTGTGAAAATTTTGATAAATTGTTGCAGGCTTCAAATCCCGCCTCTGAAATCGCCGCAATAAAAGCATTACTGTCTAACACGTACAAAAAATACCATGCCACGGTTATATTTACTACGGCAAATTCTGATACGATAGAGAATGTTTTAAAACAACCTCATAGAATGAAACAAATAAAAGTTGAATAAATTATTTTGATTGTTGTTCTTTTTTTATCTCTTTATTCTTTTGATACATTTTTGCAAAAGTAATACCTCCCATTGTAGCCAGGGAACTAATTGCTGCAGACAATAAAGTTATGCCGATTGTTTTTGGTATGAAATTTTTTGTTGCCTTTGTTATATTTAATTTTGTTAAATGCAAACCGGCTACTGCTAACCCAATAATAGCTGCAGCAATCGAGCCATTTTCCATATCATTTTCTGAAAATTTCAAATCTATTTCTTTGGCTTTAAAAGTCAGGGGTTTGTAATTTTGTTTTTGATAATTTTTATTAATTGAAATGCTGTTTATTTTCATATAAATTATCTCCTGAAAAACGCTTCTTTGTCTGATTTAAATCTTTTTAAATCTTCTTGTGAAATTTCCGGTCTTGTTTGCCTGATTGAATCAAGTAAACCTTCTGTATTTATTTTACCGTCATTTTTCATTTTTGTTAATTCAACAATATTTTTAATTTGACCATTACTATATCTTGCTTGCTGAGCTTGACATTGTCTTTCAAAGGTATCAATTACTTTATTAAAATCAATATCACTACCCGCTGCATAATATTTAAAAACTTCTAAAGCATTTTCTTTGCCGGGCGGGTTTAACGGCATAAACAACGGCATTTTTTCTTCGTCTGTAAATATTTTATCAAGTCTCATCGGATAGTTTGTAGTAAGGAAAAGCATTGTATGATATTTGCTTGCCGATTCCTGAATTAATTGACCAATTCTAGCGTTTATTTCTTCCTCTGTTTGATTTTTAGGTTCATTCATAAATGCGGTACACTCATCAATCAATACGATTGAATTTCGCTTATTTGTTTCCCAGCTTTCTTTTGCTTTATTTAATTCTTTTTCCAGCCTTTTTAATGCTTTTTCTTTGTTGCTTGTAATTTCAACTTTCCTAAAGCGGCAACCAAATTCTTCTGCTAATGCACTTGCAAATGTTGTCTTGCCATTTCCCCTCGGACCGTAAAAAAGCACTGAATTTAGTAAATCTTCACTGTCGCAACTATCAACAGAAGATAAAGAATTTAAATATGCTTTCAAAAAGCCTTTTTCTTCATCGTATCCTGCAATTTTTGAATAACCAAAGGCATTAACTCTGTTTAAATTTTCTTTTATTTTTTCGCTGTGTGCCGCTGCTTGTTTTATATTTTCAGCATTTTGTCGGCTCAAATTTTCGCTTTTTTGTTCATATTGTTTTGTTTTACTGCTTTCTTGCCTTGTTTGTTCTTGTTGTTCGGCTTTTTTTCTGCTTTTTGCGGCATTTTCTTTTCTGGTCCAGGTCCGCGCAAATTCTTTTACTTTTCGACTTGTTAAATAAGATATATTGTGCAGAAAAGCAGTGTTTTTGAATTGATTTACAAAGGCATCGGAAGAAATTTTACCAAGGTTATAATTTTTCATTAATTCGTCTTGATATTCTTCAAAAATTTTAAATGCTTCCGGATAATTATGTATATTTTCAGAAATATCTATCACGGTATCGACTGCTTCTTTGGTAATTAATGCACTTTGTGTTATGTCAAATATTTCATATACGGCACTTGTTATAAAAGAGTTCATCAAGGCTTGTTTTACCATTTGTTGTTTGGCTTTTTCGTTAAAGATTTCAACTTCAATACCATACTGTTTTTTTAACTTGCGTTTAAGTACACTTTCTTTTAATTTAAAACTTGACATTTCCTCCATAAATAAAACAATGGTTTTTGGAACATCGCGATATATAATATGATTGACAATTTGTGCTGACAACTCTTTGTACATTTCCGGAGTGCTTTCCAATATTGCTTTAACTTTATTGGTATCTTGCAAATCACCAATTGTATTTGTGCTAAAACCTGTTGTAAACATATCTTTAATTTTGCCAACATCAGTTAAATCTGACAATTTACTATTATTGGCAAAATACCCGGCAGTTAGACGACTGGTTAAATAACCGCTCAATCTTATTGCTTGATCCAATCCATTCATTTTACCGTTTTTAACTTGTTTAACAAAACCATTACCCATTTTTTTGGTTATGGCGGCACTAAGACCGCCATTAATTCCTCTCACCATGCCTTCTGAAGCCGGAATTGACGTGCCGCCGGTAATAGCATCGGCAAGGCAACCTGTGGCTGCGACAGCTATTTTTGAACCTTCGCAGCCCAAATAAGCCCCCGACATATATTCTGTGGCAGCATATTCAAAAGCTACGTAAATAGGGATATCCAATTCCATACTCATTAAAATAAACATTAAAGCCTGTGTGCCTCTTAGTGCCCAAGCACCCGGCGAAAATGTCTCAGCCTTTCCCGATGCAGCAGAAATAGCACCGCAAACCAAAGACGTTGCAGTCGCTATATTTTTACAAGTTCTTTCTGATTTAGGAGTAACTACTTGTTTTTTATTTATTGGATTTTCTATCGGCGCCGCTCTTTTAACAAAAGTGTCACCGCCTTCTTCTTGTGCTTTTATGGATGCTGCATATAAATTTGCAGTATTATTCAATGGCCTGCTTTTCCCCATAAAGGCGATAGGGAGTATTTTCACTAATCCCTCCTAAAAATTAATTTTATAATTCCCTGGAAAAACTCGCCCGCTGTAGTTACTCCATCGCCATTAAAATCAAAGAAGTCAAATACTTCATCAAATGAAACTGAACCATTTTTATCTAAATCAAACACTTCCATTATTTCATCCAATGTAACTTTTCCATCACGATTTACGTCAAATAATTCAAGGAATCTCGCCGTTCCTTCCTCATCCAGATTACCTTTTTCATCCCTGCTTAAACTTTGCATAAAGTTTTGCAACTCCTCGGGAGATAATTTGCCGTCCTTGTCTGCATCAAATTCTTCAAAAATTCCCGGTCCTTTTTTGTTTTCGGCACCATGTCTTTCCTCGAGGGATTCCATAAGTTCTTCATAATTACCTGCACCGCCTGTTGCATTTCTTCCGCCTTCGTATGCCATGATTCTGGTGCCAAAACTCGGATGGTTTGCCTGAATGTATTGTTCTAACCTTTCGGCATTTACCCTTTCGGTTGCAGCTTCTTTTCCAAACTTCATTCTAAAATCAGCAAAAGTCGGATTTGCATCTATCTCTTTTTGCAAATAAGATGCGAGATACATATCCCCATTACTATCTTTTGCGGTTATAATTTCATTTCCGAATATATCTTCCATACCATCAACTTGCGGCATTGAATCTTCACTAAATAAACTTTTTATAAAATCGGCTGCTTTTTCAAACGGATTTCTTTGCTCGTATATTTCCGGATTTCGTCTTGCGTACTCTTGCTGTAAAGTACCCCATCTATCATCTACAATCCCGGTCGGATAACCGGAGCCAAATTCAATATTGTCAAATTTTGGAATCGCCATGGCTTGCATTACGCCATTATCTAAAATACCTGATACTTGATGTTCTGGGTCTACAATAATACCGTTAACTGTATCAATAAACTTTCCCTCAGCTAAATTAATATCTACACTGCCGTCAATATTTCTGAATATACCATTTTCCCAATCAACATAATCGTAATCATCGGCATTAATAGAAATACCCGTACCTTTAAATTCCAGTATTTGATTATCGGTATCAATTTTAACTAAATCAGAAACAACACCATCTTCAGTAACTGAATATCCATCCGAATCACATAACAGTTCTGCAGCTCCTTCGCCCATTTTAACCACTGCAGCCGAAGTTACAACACCCAATAAAACGGCATACCTTTTATTGAAACATGTTTGAGCGATGAAGCCAGATTATCTTCAGTTCTGTTTTCAACTTTTTTGTTCTTTCTGAAACCGCCGAAAGAAATATCTTCCTGCTGTTTAACAAATGTATCCGTACTTGCATAATTTAATCTTGTTTTTTGGTTATTAACCGCATTTGATTTTGAAAAATCATATCTGCCGGGCAGCAGACCAATAGTTTGAAATTTAATCATTTTTTATTACCCTCTTATGTATAAATCTAATTTTAACGTATAATATCCGTAAATAACATTTTTTGCCGTAATCCATAAAAAGGATGTATTATTTTTTACAATACTTTACATATTTTATTTTTAATTTCATATTTATATATAATTTCCCTGCCATAACGGCTGTTTATTTTATGCATTGCATTTTCCATTTCTTTATCAATGCAATTCCAGATAATTTTGCTCAGATTAATATTTTTGTTTTCAATCATATTGATTGTTGTGTTGATTGCTATGTTTAGATTTTTTATAACCAGATAATACAAGAAAAGTTTATCGGGTTGCGGTTCTGCAAGAAAGTAGCCGTCGCCTATAGCGATAATTTTCATATCAAAAATTGTGTCATTCATGGTTTTTATCCTTTACAATTGCTAACTTATCTCGGTTAACATAACAATATAATTTCCATAAGTTAACATTATCCTATTAATGACTATATGTCAATTTAATTCCGACTAATGGCTATTTTAAAGTTTTTATTATCTTAATATCATATATAAATGACAGGCAAGAAAAACATTAGGAAAATTCTGGGAGCAAATGTTCGTTCATTGCGAAACGGTTTAAAACTTGCACAAGATGAATTTGCAGACAGGATTTCTATTTCAACAAGCAATTTAAGTGATATAGAAAACGGCAAATGTTTTCCCAGGGTTGCAACTTTGGAAAAGATAGCTGAAATCCTAAAACTTGAGCCTTGTCAGTTATTTGTAGATAATGGGCATATTTTTAACATTGAATTTACAAAAGACAGCTACAAAATATTGCTGGAAATGATTAACGAATTTAAAAATGACGAATCAAGCCTTGAACTCCTGTTAAAATATGCACAATTATTAAAGGCACACAAAAGCAAAAACCGTTAGACCATGGAGTCGCTGTCTAAATACTAAATTTAATAATTGTAAATATAGTATATACAATTACTTGAAACTTGAAAAAAACAGTAGTATGATGAATTACCCCTTGGGAATCATCGCCAGAAAGTTAGGTTGAATATGAAAATAAACGGCATAACAAGCCACAATTTTAGTTCGCAAAAACAAATAAGCTTCGGTATAATTGAAGATAAAACAGCTGCAAGAATTATCGAAGAAAACGCACAAAATGAATGCACTCTGCCGATATTGAATTCATCAAAATTTTTCATCTTTTCATCTGAAGGGCAGAAATTAAAAGTAAAATTAAATGAAGAATTTTTACGCGAAAGAACAACTGATGATATGGTTGAAGATATAAAAACAAGCGAATATCTTGATTTTGAAAATCCGATTGCAACTCTGGACGATTTTAGATCAGAGGCGCTTGCACTCTATGAATATGAAGATACAAGCAAACCTTCATTAAGAGAAAGAGTGAAACGGGCTGAAGAGTTTTATGCAGAATTTCAAAATAAGCCGTACACATCTACTGCAGATTCAAGCAAAGAAGAAACAGAAGCACAAGTATGGCGCGAAGCACACGGCTTTTGGTTTTAATTGTAAATTTTTAGTTACATTGGTTTAAATATTAAAATTTTAAGACAAATTTTAATATTTATTGGTTTTGTTTTTTTGACAAATTAATTTACATAAGCCAAAATGCAATTATCCTCATTAAACCAAAATTATTCAGATTTAAAATTCAGGGGCAAAAAGACTCCTGACATTGAGGACTTAAAAAAGATTAGAAAATTTGTTAATTGTGGAATAGATAATCTTGCAGATAATTTAACAAGAGAAGTTAAGACAAAAGCCCCTAAAGCAATTGAAAACATCGGCGGACTTGAAACACCAAAACATGTAGGGTTTGCAAAAAATGCTATTGAAGGTGTAAGGGATTTATTTGAATTACCTTTTGATTTGCTTGATGATGTTGCAAAAAGATTTCCTGATTCAAAGTTAAACAAATCTGAAAAATTCAACGTTATTAAAAAAATAATGGCGGGGACGACGGGTATCGAACCCGCGACCTCATGCGTGACAGGCATGCACTCTAACCAGCTGAGCTACGCCCCCATCCATTATTCAATTTTCAATTTCGGCAGGGGCTCAGCTGGTTAACTTTGCGGACAAGCCGCTTTGACTCGTTAACCTCGTCAAGTGAGCTACGCCCCCATCCATTATTCAATTTTCAATTATTCTGCAGCGTATACGCTGACTTGTTTTCTTGTTCTTCTGTAAGGTTCAAACTTTACCACCCCGTCTATCATTGCAAACAGAGTGTCATCGGAACCTCTGCCAACGTTTACGCCGGGATGAATTTTTGTGCCGCGTTGTCTGACAAGGATATTTCCTGCAAGCACATTTTCATTAGCGTATTTTTTAACGCCTAATCTCTTACTTTCGCTGTCGCGTCCGTTTTTGGATGAACCTACGCCCTTCTTATGTGCCATTATTCTTCTCCTTCGGTTTCAGCAGCTTTTGTCTTACCTGCTTTTGTATTGATTTTGTTAATCATTACTCTTGTAAATTGTTGTCTGTGACCTTGTTTTTTTCTGTATCCTTTTTTTGGACGCTGTTTATAAACAATCACTTTCTTTGCTTTATCGTGCTTAACGATTGTGCCGTCAACGGTTGCATTTTCTACGTAGGGTTGACCTACTTTTGACTTCTTGCCGTTTACCAGCATTACGACTTTATCAAACACTACTTTGGAATCAGCCTCGGCATCTAATAACTCGATATCCGTATATTTTCCTTCTTCCAGTTTGTACTGTTTGCCGCCTGTTTCGACTATTGCGTACATTTTTTGTCCTTCCTTATTTTAAGGGGTCGCAGCATATAAGCATTTAGACGCGACCAACCTATCTGCAACAAATAATATAACCTGAACAAAAATAACTGTCAAGACTCCTGAAATTTTTCACAAAAACCTTCCTTAAGCGCTTCAATAAGCGACTTTTGCGATATATTCGGATTGATTTCATTTAATGTTACTATAGAGTCTTTTTTTGGTTTTTGTTTAAAAATCTTCTCTATAAGCTCAAAATCCAAATCATAAAGAATTGAACCATGCTGCAAAATATAGCCGCGGGAGCGAAACTGCGCCGAACCTATAAATTTTCGCCCCATATAACTAACGTCCGCGCCGCAGGAAATATTCATGCAATAGCGCATATCACCACCGCGGGAACAGGAGTAATCAAGCTCTATGCCGAGCTTTCTAAACCCGAGAATCAAGGCGTCCGAGATTTCTTTATATGAAGCCATTACGCTCATACCGTCTTTTTGCGGACAGACAAAACAATACGTTAGCTCCCTGTCATGCAAAAGAGCGCGCCCGCCCGTCGGTCTTCTTACGATATCAATTCCTGTCTCTTTATAAAAAGGCTCCATGGGCTGGTTTTTACCCAGGCTTATGCATTTTGGCGACCAGTTGTAAAATCTTAAAGATGCATGCACATGCGAGTTTTCTATAGCGTCATTGAGCATTTTAAGGTCAAGCTCCATATTTTTTTGACCGCAATTTACAATGTTACAATCGCAATTTATGAAATTGACATTCATAAAAATAATAATATCATGTAATTATGAGGATGATTCAAAAATTAAAAGCTTTAGAAAAAGCCGTAGTATTTTTAAGATGGGCAACGGATGCGGAATTCGGCAAAATCAAGTATGTAGGCGATGATTTTATTGAGTTTGACATTCTTGATATGGATTCAATGGAATACACAGAAACCGTACTTATCAATTCGCAGCTTATTTTAGAAGTTATGATAAGCGGTTTTGAAATTTCACGAGTAATTGCCGAAATGTCGGCTAAAATCACTGTTCATGACCTCGACAGCCAGTTTTAGGCATTTTTAGCTCAAAGGTTATTTCTTCCCCGTTTTTTTTAACGCTAATTGCAGAGTTTATTCTTTTTGCAAGTCTTTTTGATATAAAAAGCCCGAGTCCGAACGATGTACTTTTATCCTGCGTATTAAACTCTTCAAACATTTTATCTTTGTCCGCAAAATGCTGCGGCTGTAATTTATTTGTAATATCAAAAAATGCAAATTTGCCGCATTGCTTTATATGGAACGATATTATACCCCCCGGAGGTGAATATTTAATGGCATTTGATATAAGATTTGACACTATCCTTGCAAATACGCTTCTGTTTGAATATACATCAGGATGTGAACAGCCTTGCATAAAATCCGTCCGTATTTTTTTCTGTTTTAAAAGAGGAGTGTAAAGTTCGACTTCATATTTTACCGCTTCGTATAAAGAGAAGTTTTCAAAATCAAGTTCGGAAAACCCGTTTTTAAAACTATATAAAAGCAAAAAATCCTGAATCGTATTTAATACGCTCGAGTTAATTTTATATATCTCGTCTTCAAGCTTGTTTCTTTTTGACTCTTCAAGTGCAAATTTTATCCCCAGCATGGGACTTTTTATATCGTGTAAAATTTGCGAGAAAATTTCGTCATTTTGATTTTTTTGTTTTAGAAGTTTTTTGTATTCCCCGAGTATATAAGAAAATACTTTTTTGAATTCCGAAAGCTTGCCGCAAAAAGTACCCTTACACTTAAGAGAGTTTAAATAAGAGTCGCTCAGAGTGCAATAGATGTTTGCATTGTGGCTGCCCTCGCCGAAACTCTTTTTAAAATTTCGATAAAAATTATCTTTCATATAAAAAGGATTTCAGGAAAACAGTATTTTTAAATTGCACGCCAAGGCAATATTTTAACTCTTTACATATCTTTCTCAGCGGATAAAATAAAAGAAGTCGTTAATTTTAATTTCAAGGGAGTACACATGATAGAATTCAACTACAGGAACGTAAGTGCTGATATTCTGGGGCAAGACAGAGGTCTTAACCTTGAAGAAGTGTTTAACCAGTACGAAAAGAAAATCAGTGATATTATCCTTGATTTAAACCTTAGAAAAGACAAACCCGGTCAGTGGCTGCAGTGGATGAATTTAGGCTACAATGAAGAAACCGTATGGTATGTAAAAGAGTACGCCGCAATGGTAGAAGGACGTTTTGACAATGTGCTTGTCCTTGGCATAGGCGGAAGTGCGCTGGGCTCAATAGCAATGTGCGAAGCGCTTTTAAAACCGTACTGGAATATGCTTTCAAAAGAAGAAAGAGGCGGTCTTCCGAGAATTTTCTTTTTAGACAACATTGACCCCGACCAGATAAATGCACTTCTTAATATGCTCGATTTAAAAAGGACACTTGTTAATGTCATTACAAAATCGGGCTCTACGGCTGAAACAATGTCACAGTTTATGATAATAAAAGACAGAATGCAAAATCTGCTGGGGGATGACTACAGGAAAAATATCGTTGCAACAACAGATAAACAAACAGGAATTTTAAGACAGATTGCAAACGAAGAAGGTTATAAGACTTTTGTCGTACCGGATGACGTAGGCGGCAGATTTTCGGTATTTTCTGCCGTGGGGCTTGTTCCTATGGCGCTTGTGGGTATTGATATAGATGAAATTATGGAAGGCGTTAAAGTAATGGATTTGACGCTCAAAAATACCGACATAAGAAAAAATATTGCCGCCCAGAATGCGCTTATACACTATCTTATGGATACCCAAAAAGGCAATTATATATCCGTTATGATGCCATATTCAAGCAGACTCAAGTATGTTGCCGACTGGTACGTGCAGTTGTGGGCGGAATCGCTGGGCAAAGAAGTTGACCGCGACGGCAACAAAGTAAATATCGGCCCGACACCCATTAAGGCGCTTGGTGCGACCGACCAACACTCGCAGATTCAACTTTATAACGAAGGGAAAAACGACAAAATTATCACTTTTATCCGCGTAGGAGAATTTGATACAACGCTTGAAATACCGAAAATATTTGAATATACGGGTATCGGGTATTTAGGCGGAAATACAATAAACAACCTCATAAATGCCGAGGCTGACTCTACCGCGGTAGCGCTCACCGATTTTAGACGGCCCAATCTAACCATAACGCTGCCGAAAATCAATGCAGGAAGCCTTGCGCAGCTGTTTTATATGCTTGAAGTCCAGACGGCAATTATAGGCGAATTATACAATATAAATGCCTTTAACCAGCCCGGAGTAGAGCAGGCAAAAAACTACACGTATGCGCTTATGGGACGTGCCGGCTATGAAGAATCAAAAGAAGAGTTAACAGTCAAAATCAACCGTTAACTCTGCATTAATAAAGTTTTATTTTTTACTTTTTACCAAACATATCTGCCGCATCAATAAGGGTAGACATTTTTCGATTAAGCGTAAATTCGGCTTCTTGTGGAACACTTGCAGTTATCGTATGTTTTACCGTCCGGTTTTTGAAGCTGTAATGATTAAATGCATCCTTAATTAATGTCATATAGTTATTAACAATGCTGTTTGATTTCTTTTCTCTGCTTATAACCTTTTGAATGTGTGTTCCGTCAGGCAAAATGCTGTACGCGTGAGTATACAAATCACCTCCGGAGTAACCGAGTGCCGAAACAACGCCTTTTTTGTTTGTAAATACTTCAAATGAATCGATTTTATTGCCATATAAATCAAGAAGGCTGTCCACCGCTTTTTCGGCAGCTTTTTTAGTTTCAATTTTTCTTTGTATAAAATTCACAGCAGAATTTAAGGGGTTTACTTTCATACACATATTCCTTTTGTTGTATTGTCGCAAACAGTTAAAACGCGTGAAAATTATTTTTTGCGCATTAGTTTGTTTTTTCTCCAAACAAACACCAGATAGAAGCTTTTGTAATTTTTACATTTACAAAGTCGCCTGTTGAGATATTTTCGCCTGTCAGATGGACAACCTTATTATTTCTTGTCCTGCCTTCGAATTTTCCGTTTTTAAAAGACTCAACCAAAACTTCCAATTCACAGTCAAGATATTTTTGATTCGACCTGAGCGACATTTCTTTGACTTTTTCATTTAAAATCGCAAGCCGGCGTTTTTTTTCATCTTCATCCAGAAACTTATCCGTCATCTTTGCTGCGGGAGTATTGGGACGCGGCGAGTAGGCTGCGGTATTTGAGTAATCAAGTTCAAAATCGTCAAACGCGCTGAGTGTCATTTCAAAATCCTCATCCGTTTCCCCGGGGAATCCTGCTATAAAATCAGAGGTTATGGTCACATTTTTAATATTGTCGCGGATTTTTTTAACAATTTGCGCGTATCTGTTTCTGTCGTAGCGGCGGTTCATTGCCTTTAGTATTCTGTCCGAGCCGCTTTGCATTGGGATATGGAAACATTCGCATATCTTGCTGGCATTTTTAACCGTTTCTATAAGTTCATCGGTTATATCAGTAGGGTAAGAAGTCGTAAATCTTATTCTGAATTTTCCTTCCAGCGAGTCAAGTTCACGCAAAAGATAAGCTAAAGAAGGCTTATCGGGAAGGTCTTTTCCGTAACTGTCCACGTTCTGCCCAAGAAGCGTAATTTCCCTAAACCCTTGTTTTAATATATTTCTTGCTTCATTTAAAATTGTTTCAACTTCGCGCGAGCGCTCCCGTCCTCTTGTATAAGGAACAACGCAATATGAACAAAAATTATTACAACCTTCAATAATAGGCAGCCAGGCATTGAGATTTTGGGCGCGAATTATGTTAAAATCAGCCTCTCTTACAGGTTTTTCCCTAACTGCACACACTCTGCCTTCCTTTTGAATGAGCTCTGGGAGTTCATATATATTTTGTGTTCCAAAAACCAAATCTACATACGGAAAACGCTTTAAAAGCCTTTCCTTCTCCTGTTGCGCAACACATCCGCATATACCGACCTTAAGGGGTTTTTCTTTTTTCATCTTACCCCACACGCCGAGCTTTGAGTATGCTTTATCCTCTGACAATTGCCTGATTGAACAGGTATTTACGATACACAGGTCGGCTTCATTTTCATCCTTGCAGGGGCAGTATCCGAAGTGCGAAAGAATACCCAGAATCCTTTCGGTGTCTGATTTGTTCATCTGGCAGCCGAGTGTTTCTATATAGACTTTTTTATCAGAAATATCCATACTAAACTATCTTTGAACCTTCAACAACATTGTCGACTTTTTCAATTCTTTCCTTAAGAGCGCCGTGAGGTTTGTAGTAAGGTTCAACAGTCATAATTTTTGCCGCAATATTAGGATAATAATAAATAAATTTCAACTCGCTGTCAGTCAGAGGTTTTTGAGTGTGAACGTTTGCATAGCGAACAAGTTCAAGAATATTCCTTGCTTCATCCTCGTCATTAAATTCAAGTTCCAGATTCTGGTAAACATTTCTAAAACCCTTAATTCCCGAGTATTCGCCTACGGTAATCATTCTGCCGGTTTCAATGATTTCAGGCTCGCCCTTGCCGAGTTCTTCATAATCATAAAGTTCATAGTTGCGTCTGTCTTTAAGGGCGCCATCGGCATGAATTCCGCTTTCATGTGCAAAAGCATTGTCCCCTACCGCGACCTGATTCATGGGAATCGGTACACCAAAAGCGTAAGAAGTATATTTTGCAAGACGCCAGGCTTTTGAAATGTCAATCTGCGGGTCAAGTTTGTATCTTCCTTTAAAGCCGCTTGATTTTTCTATTGCAAGGATACATGAAACCAAGTCGGCATTACCCGCACGCTCACCCATACCGTTTATCGCAGTATTAATCCAAGCATCAACTCCTGCGTCAATTGCCGCCTTTGCACCCATAACCGAACATGCGGTCGCCATACCTAAATCGTTATGAAAATGCATTTCAACATCCATTTGTGCTTCTTTTGCAATTTGAAATATTCTTTCATACGCAGTCTGCGGGTCGTCATACCCCAGGGTATCACAGTATCTAAAGCGCGCCGCGCCATAGCGTTTACATTCTTTTGCATACTCAATTAAATACTCCAGATCGCTGCGTGAAGCGTCTTCCGCATTGACCCCGATTATTTTTGCACCCTGCGCAATTGCTTCATTAATGGCGTCGCAAGTCTGATTTAAAATATCTTTTTTATTTTTTTTGCCCTGATATTTTCCCCTGATCATCTGCTCCGAGGTAGATTGGGAAAGGTTAATATACTGGAGCTTGGGAACATTTTTAAAAGCTTTTTTAACATCGGAAGCAATTGCCCTCATCCAGCCCGAGAGTTTTGTTTTATTAATCAAACCGCGCTCAACAAGCTGCAAGTTGCCGTTTAAATAGTTAATTTCATGCTCAGTAGTAGGAAAACCAAACTCGGATTGATTAATTCCCATCTCATTTAACATGATATTTATAATTGTTTTTTGAAGTTTAGCAAGACCGAGCCTTGAAGTTTGCACGCCATCCCTGTTTGTAACATCAACAATTTTAATATAGTTCAACTGCCTTCCCCTTTTGTTTAGTTTTGTAAAATTTTATGCCATATACCTGATAATAACGCAACTAATTGCATTTATTACACTTATCATATTACAATATAATATATGAAAATTTGCTTTTTGCAAACAATCGTGAAAGAAGGTTAAGTATGGATACGCGCGTAAATCTGGTAAAGATACCTTATTACAGCGATGATACAAAAGACACGGTAAGAAAAATCAATTCTGCAGCTAAAATATCAGATGGCGAAATTATTGCCGCAAGTGCAAAAAAAGCAAAAAGAGATACCGACAAATCTTTGACGGCAAAGGTTTCGCGTCTTGTATTTCCTACTACCGTGGGCGCCTTTGTGCTTAATGATATGGCAAAAACAAAAATTAAAGCCGGCGATGTAATAAAAAAAGCTCCTCCGTCTGCAAAACTGGCCGCAGGAGTCTTAAGTCTTGCTTCATGGCTTATTTTTATAAAATCCTTTGACATTGCAGGCAAAGTCTCCGATAAAGCAGCCAAAAAAACCGATAACGAAACCGCAAAAGCGGGAATCTCGATTGCCGGAACAATAGCGGGCGGCATGGCATTGTATGCGGGAGCAACAAAATTGCTGCAAAAAGGTATCGGCGCACTTGGCAAAAAAATGCCGGATAAAATGGCATCGCTTAGCAAAAAAGCTGCAGAGTTTGATAAAAATTTCAGCGCCAACGGTTTTGTAAAATCCATAAAAAAACATATAGGCGAACCTCTCAGTGCATTTGCGGCAAAACACCCTAAACTCACCGGCACATTGAGCAGAAATTCCAGAGGCATTATATTTATATCAAGCATTCTTGCAGCGGTGGGGCTTGGAATAGGTCTTGCAAACAAAGAGAAAAAAGAATTTGAAAACAATATTGATACAATGTTTCAGACAAGAGAAGAAGCAAAATTTGCATCACAAATTTTAAAAGATTCTAAAAATGCATACAATAAGCAATTCAATAAAGATGAATTCAGCACAGATGCGGCAAAAATTTTAAATGCGGCAGAGCATAGCGCAAAAGACTTAGATGAAGCCGCATCAGATGCAATATACAATATGACCGAATAACACAAAAAGAGCGAAATTTATCACATAGCAAATAAACAGTCCTTTTGAAAAACAAAAGGACTGTTCTGTTTTTATAAACTTTAATCCGGAAGCATAAAAATTCCCGCATTGTATCTAAACTGCGGGAATTTTGCCTTATTTTTTAAGCGTTACACCCTTACATTAAGTGTGCTGCCATTCTCTTTTCTTGCAGCCCGGGCGTTTGCATCAAGAGAGTCTATTAGCTGTTGATTTTCTTTAACTGTTTTAGCGTCCTGAGCTTTAAGAGCGTCAGAGAGGGCCTGAATAAGCATAGAAGGGTCAAACTGCTTTTCAAAATCCGAACTCAATCTTAATGACCAATTGCCGCTAGAAGTTCCTGGCGTGTTATATCTTTGCTCCATACCCAGAAGATCTGTCCAGAAAATCTGAACACGCTGCGCCGGGCTGGTAAAAAGCTCGGTAAATTTCTTTTCTTTAAAAGCCTGCTTGTTTATTTCCGGCTGGTGCCTGTTCATATCAAATCTGTATTTATCAAACTCTTCCTGTTTTTCGTCATGCGTAGCATTTCTGGGCAGAGAATTTTCAACCGCGGGCCAGAGCGCATGGTTAAAAGCATCCTGCCCGTGTCTGCCGTAGAGATTATTCACATAAGTTACAAAAGGAAGCGTATCATGCGAGCCAAGCATTATGGTGTCGGAAGGCCTTGCAGACATACCGTTGTGATACTGTGTCACAATCATGCCGCCAAGTCCCAGTCTTTCAAATGCCGCACGCGCATGGTCGGGTATTGCACCGAGGTTTTCACATATAATATCATCTTTTGTAAGCCCTGCTTCTTCACATGCGGGCAGTACAATATTCTCAAGTATTGCACCGAATTTTTTTGCACTGTCCGGTTTATTAACAGGGATTGCAAACTGCCTTAAATCAGGGTTATGCGGAGATGAAAAAAGTCTGCCCGCACTGTTATCTACAGGAGAATTCTTATACACATAAGGGTCAATAAGACCGACAATATGATCAATTCTTATGCCGCCTTGATTATCTCTTGCAAGCTTTTCACATTTATCATAAAGAAGCTGCCCCGCCTCGCCCAGTGTTCCGTCCGAATTAAAGAGTTTTGCGGGATTTAAAACCGCAAAGCCCCAGGCTTGACCGTCGGGATTATCATTATCCGGAGGGCAACCCATTTTATAGTCTTTTAAAAATGCTCCGGGGTGAGCCCATACCTCCTGATTTGAAAAAGCAACCGGATTGTCGCCTTCCGTCTGAATACCGGCCTCTTCAAAAGCTTCTATACCCTTTTCGCGGGCATTTTTTGCAAGAAGGTCGGTAAATATAAATTTGTCAACATCATCCTGATGCCGGGATTTTATTTGTGCAATAAGACCGGTATTTTCAGGGTTGTATAAATTTTGCACATCCTGAGGCCAGTTTTTATAGTAATCGTTATTGAATTTTTCCGACAAAATAGAATATATTGCATACGGCTCAAGCATTTCACCGTTTTCCTCGCGGTAAGATTCGTACTCGTCAGAAAGCCGTGCAATTGCTTCGCGCTCTATCGGGTCAGAAATAGAGTCAATATTTGCAGATTTTGCCTTAAAATTTTTCCAGGCATTTGTGATACCCAGATCAAAACTGTCGCGCGCGTGCTCGTAGTCGCCGTGTTCGGAGCCTTTTGCGGGATTAAGTCTTACTATTGATTTAAATACGTTTTTATCAATTATTGCACCGTTTTCAGGTCTGGTTAAATCCTCAAGGTCTATAATCAAAGGATTGTAAACAAAGGAATTTGAAACATAAGGAGAAGCGTCATGCTCGGGGCGCATGCCCTCGGGGTCGACCTGCACTCCCGAAAAACCGTATTTTTCAAGAAAAGGAATCAGGATATCTTTTGAAGATTCACTGTAAAGAGAGCCGACACCGACATCTTTGCCGGTTTCGCTCGGAGCACTTGCATTGTGAATAATAAGTTCGAGCTTTTTGTTGCCCAGAACTTCAAGCGCTTTTTTAATATCCTCTCCTGCGCGCTCTTCATCAAAAGTCGTGCCGTAAGGATTTGTCTGGGGCTGGGATTTTTTTTGTTTTGCGGCAGTAAAATTCAGCGAATTTACATAACCGTTGTTTTTGTAAAGATTGGTATTAATCGCTCTAATTAACAATTTCTTCTCCTTTATGTACCTAACAACTTATTAAAATTTCAATTCAACACGCAATTCCAGCATGTATACAATACACCAAAATAAAAACATGTGCTAATAAAACGTGTAAACTTTTGTAAAGAAAATTTTTATTGATATTTTTGTTTGTTACCTATCTTTACAAAAACATATATTATAAATTGTTAACTAATATAAATAAACTAAGACAAAGTCAAAAAAAAATGTTATATTAATAACATAAAGTGTTCTTTTTACCATTAAAAAATTATTGTTTAATGTTAAAAAATGTAAAATATAAGTTAAAGGTAGTAGCAAAAAGGTAAATATTCTCTTGAAATAAGTTTTTAATTAATTGAAGGTTAATAAAATCTTGTGTGAAGAGAATGTCTATTGGAGGAAGCAATGACAATTAGTGTGAACAATAGAAAAAAACAGGCGAAAAAGTCTTTTGAAGAGTTGATTAAAGACCTTAAAGCCAGCAACTCCGAAAAAGTGCGCTATAATGCCGCAAGAGTCCTCGGTGAGATGGGCGATTTTAATGCGGTTGAACCCCTTATTGATGTCTTAAAAAATGACAAAAACGGCTCCGTACGCCTTTATGCAGCAAGAGCGCTGGGCGAGTTAGGCGACACTACAGCCACCGTCCCTCTTATCGAATCTTTAAGAGAAGACAGAAACGTTGATGTGCGCGTTCGTGCAGCAAGGGCGCTGGGACGCCTTGGCGGTAAAATCGTTGTTGAGCCGCTTGTTGAAGCCCTTAATGATGAGAACCCGCAGGTTTGCATTACGGCAACAGATGCTTTAATCGAAATAGGTGATGTTGCAACCGACGCTTTAATTGAATCTCTGGATCATGAAAAAGTTAACGTAAGATGTGACGCAACAAGAGCACTTGGCGAAATCGGCAACAAAAAAGCCGTAGACAAAATCATAGAAATGCTCAAAGACGAATGGGTTAACGTCAGAATTTATGCGGTAACTTCTCTTGGCAAATTAAATGACACAAAAGCCGTCCCCGCTTTAATTGAAGTTATGAAAAATACACAGGAAAACGATTTAGTTCGTGCGGGTGCTGCAGCAGCGCTGGGTGTCCTGAGAGATCAAAGGGCGCTTCTTCCCTTGCGTGAATTAATCATGCAGGCTGAAGAATTGGGCGAACTTGAAGATACGGCTTTAAAATCGTTTAAGAAAATAATGGCGGCAAACTGGGAATCTATCCCGGGTGCAGCACCTGTAAAAAAACCTGCACTGTTTTAAACATCAGGTAAATAAGCACAAAAAATGTTTAAGCCGCTTCATTTGAAGCGGCTTTTAATTTTTGCCGTAAATTCTTGCATAGTTCCAGTAACTGCCGAAAACTTTTTTAATGTAATTCTGGGTTTCAAGATATGGAATATCCTCCACAAATTCATCAAAACTTTTATGTTCAAGGTCAGAAGTCCACATTTGAACATTATACGGCCCGCCGTTATAAGAGAGTACGGCAAGCATTTCTGTCTGATTAAACATATTTTTAAGATCGGAAAAATATTTGATTCCGAGCTTGATATTTAAATCGGGATTAAATAAATCTTGCGCACCCACATTGCCAAAGCCAAGAGCGGAAGCTGTCTGCGGCATAAGCTGCATTAGCCCGGAAGCGCCCGCAGGACTTAATGCCTCCGGGTTAAATCCGCTTTCTTCCCGAATCAGAGCCAGCATAAGATAAGGATTTTGAGCAAATTTTGTTGAATTGTTATTAATTTTATCCGTATATGCAAGCGGATATAAAAGCTTGTATCTTGCATCACTGTGCGCCGGTTTTACCTTTAACTTTTCAAAGCCTTTATTGGCATAATAAATCGCGTACGGGAAATTATTTTTTTTGTATGCTATATAACTTGCGGCAAAATCATTATGTACACGAAGCTCTTCAAGCGCTTCAATATCGCCGAGATATGCAAGCGTTACCGGAGTTTTATCATTATTAAAAATTTGTTTTAAATCGTTTTTTGAAAAATTGCCGCCTTTAGGTATTTTCCCTAAATTAACACTGTTTAAAGGAGTTTGTCTGCCGCAGAGCAGATTATAAGCTACATAGGCGTAATAACTGTCAGGCGACTCGCTGATAAGTTCCTTAAAAACACGCCCGGCTTCGGCAGTTTTTTTCTCTTCCGATAAAATTTTGCCATACCAGAATTTTACCGCAGGAGCGGATTTTGTATTTTTATATTTTCCGAGATAATCTTGCGCCAGCTGTTTTGCTTTTTTTGAGTAACCTGTTTCATAACTATACATAATAACATTTCTGAGCGACTCGGGCGCCCAGTAAGAAGCGGGGTACTTTGAATAAACAGCTTGATAGCACTTTATGGCGCTGAGCTTTGTAAGGTAATTTGCATACGCAAACAAAACCGCAGGGTATGCGGCAGTTTTCTTTGTCTGTTTTAAAAGAAAAGCACAAGTATCCTTTTTCGGTTCTTTTGAAAGTGCCAGATAACGCCCGATAATGGATGAAACCTCCTCGGGCTCAAGTGTTTCATCACAAATGGCAAGGGCTTTTAAATAATAAGAAAGAGCCTTGCGAATACTGCCTGAATGTTCATATATTTTTGCACACAGTGCGGCGGCAGCCGCCGTATCTGACATTCCGGCATACTTTAGGGCTTCATTGTATTCAAAAGAATAGTAAAGTGCATTTGCTATATTGTATTTTTCCTCATCATTTAGAACAAGTCCGGACTCAAGCATATTTTGTGCGGCAGCCTTTGCATAACGTCCGTATGGAGCATATTCAATATATTCCATAAAAAACTCTTTTGCGGCATGCGGTTTTTTATCTTTGCACAAAACTCCCAGCTGATACGCCGAAGCTTTTTTAAAATCGCTATCAGGATATTTTTTGTAAATCGTTTTAAATTTCCTGTATGCATGAGAGTATTTCTTATGCTCCATATTTATTAAAGCCGCGTTATAGAGGGCGTAAGGGGCAAGGTGTACATCATGCGAAATATTGCCAAGGTGTTTGAATTTTGAATACGCGCTCTTTTTGTCACCGACGTTGAGCGCGCACTGCCCCTGTTTTAAAAGTGCAATATGGTATAGCTTTGAAAAGCGTGAAATTTTTGAAAAATTATAGTAGGCGTTATGATAATCTTTTTGAGCATAAAACCAAAGTCCCTGTTTGTAAAGACCATATGCCCGTTTTGCATTACTCCTGCCGGCAGCATAAAACATCAAAACAACAGCCAAAATAAAAATACAAACGGCAATTATTATTAACTTCAAATCCTTCATATTAAAAAATTATACCATGTCCGAAACAACAGGCTCAATGTAAAAATTTT
>DVFS01000049.1 GCA_018713115.1 Candidatus Galligastranaerophilus faecipullorum | reverse complement strand
GGCAGAGAATAGCAATCGCGCGCGCGCTTGTTTTAAGACCCGAGTTTATTGTGGCGGATGAACCTATCTCGGCGCTTGATGTCAGCATTGCAGCCCAGATTATAAATCTTTTAATTGAACTTAAAAATAAACTCGACCTTACTTTTTTGTTTATTTCACATGACTTAAACATAGTAAAATATATAAGCGACAGAATTGCCGTTTTGAATTTCGGTACAATAGTGGAAGAAGGCAAAACGGATGAAATTTTTGAAAACCCGCGCAATGACTATACAAAACTGCTGCTAAATTCCATTCCGCAGCTTGATTTTTAATTACCTTATATTTAAAAACTTGTGCATTTGCGCAATCAGGCGCACATTTTTGTATTTTGCATAAAATTTCTCAAAAATTTCATACGGGCAAAAATTTTCGCTTATAGGCATTTTAGGCTGCAGGACAAGTAAAATGCCGTATCTTTTTGCAAATGCCGCTGCCTCTTGAATTTCTTCTTCTTTGATATTTTCATCAAAAATTACCTTTGCAAAGACTTCTTTCTTTTTAGCAACATCCATAAAGTCTTCAAAAGTAATGAGGCTGAAGTCCTGTCCTGTTGCACTTTTTAGTTTAATATCGGTTGATATAATATCAACATAGTCAATAACTTTCTCAAGCGCCTCGGGATTTGTGCCGTTTGTTTCAAGATAAATTTTTTTGTTCAGCCTGTTTTTGTAGCGTTTTAAAAATTCCGACAGAAAATCAGCTTCTAAAAGCGGCTCCCCGCCCGTGAAACTCACAACATTTGCATCATATGACTTTAGTTCTTCAAAAAACTCGTCATAGTTGTATTCTTTTGAATTTTCATCACACAAAAAATCCGTATCACAATAGCAGCAGTTTAAATTACATCTGGTTGTTCTTACAAAAAGGTGCTTTTCGCCAATATACGGACCCTCGCCCTGAATAGAAGTAAAAATTTCTTTGATTTTAATTTTTGCACTGTTACTCATAATTTCTGAAGTTTTTGATATCCTCTTGAGTATTAATCTTTGAAATCTCGCGATAGAGTTCAACTTCTTTATCCCCCAATTGCGGCAAAATGTCAATTACCGTTTTTACCATAAGCGGGTCGCGCCTGTTGGTCTGTGCGTTTAAAAATCCGCTGTCTAAAAGTTTAAAAATTGTATTTGTCCTTGTTTTAGGAGGAATTTTTAAAATTTTCGAGCCGTTATCAGGCGCTGGAATTTTTATCTGCGCACCTAAAACCGCTTCCTGGGGGCTTATCGATACTTCAAGAAATGCAAACCCGTCAAGACTTTTAAACGCGGCGTTTTTTTCAATATGAATAACAAGGTATAAATCTCCGTTTTTACCGCCGTTTTTACCTTCTTCGCCTTCGTTTTTTACCCTTATTCTGATACCGTCTTTAGGACAGGGCGGGATTTTGACGTTAATTTTTTTATAACTTGACTTCTCGCCGCGCCCGTCGCAAAAAGAACATTTTGAACCGTTTATAAACTTGGCTCCAAAACACTTGGGACACTTTTCGCTCTCCAGAATATTCACCTTACGGCTTGTACCTTTTAGTGCCTCGTCGGATGTAATGCTTACATGTGTTATAATATCCTGTCCGTTTATTTTTTTTGCATTTTGTTCAGGCTTCGCTTTCTGCTTATTCTTGAAATAAGTATAAAATTCTCTCACAAAGTCGCCGCCTGATTTTAACGGCTCATCTGTTTTTGAATAACCGCATGTACTTCCGGCTTTTGTTTCTGTACTCTTTTTTGCCTCCTGCCGAAATTTCCTGTTAAATCCGTATGCAAAGTCGTATTGTGAGCGCATGTTATCATCAAGAAGCGTCTTTGCGGCAAGGTTTATCTGTTTAAACAAAATCTCCGCCTCAATGGTGTGGTTGACATCGGGGTGATATTTTCGCGCCTTTGCGCGAAAGGCGGATTTTATTTCGTCTTTTGTTGCTCCGGGAGAAATTTCTAAAATATCATAGTAGTTTTTCATTTGACTAGATTTTAAGGAAATTTTTAAAAAAATCCAATAGTACAACTAATCAAAAAAAACGGCCGAAATTTCCGGCCGTTAAATTAAATTTATATAAAGTGTAAAAGTTATTTTGTATTACCTGCAACAAAAATATTGCCGCGTACGCTTTGAACATTGTATTTTTCTTTGAATGACTCAAGCGATTCTCTTGCTTTGGGTGAATCGTATACAATACCTGATTCAAGGTCTGTATTTTTCGCAAAGTCATTTAATACAAACTCGGGCATACCGTAGTATTTATTATCAGGAGTTGTACCGTGAAGTCTTACTTCATTTGCAACATCTTTGATTAACTTAAGATATGCTTCTGCAGTACCGATATCATCCCATACGGCAGGTTTTCCGCCTTTTGCTTCAAGAGGCACTGTGTAGACTTTCATTCTCTCGCCGTTCTTGTCAAGCAGTTTGCCTTCATTTGCAAGTTTTACAATTTTAGGCATAACATTTCCGCCAAGACCCGTATCCTGAGGAGTAAGAATACCTTGCGCCATAAGAACTTTCTGGGCTTCTTTGCTCAGGAAATATAAACCCGGATTAGCGAGGAATCTGTTTTCATCAGACGGGTCAACAGCTGTTTGGACTTTTCTGAACTCATCCATTGCTTTATCATATGCACCGGGCTGTGTAAAGTCGTTGGGCATGGGGGCATTTGAAGTATATGCGGGTTTTTCCAAAAATTCTTTAATTTGCAGATTGCCGTCTTCATCCTGTTCAATGCCTAAAAGACCGAAAGATTTAGCTCTTTCAGGGTTTACAGGGTAGTAAGGAATTACAAGAGCCGCATTAGGAAGAGTTTTAAGTGCGTTATACGTACGGCTTATATCGGCATTTGTGAAGATATCCGCATTTAAGATAATGGAGTCGCGATCGTTTCTGATTATGTCGCGTTTTAAACCTTCGGCAATCGCGCCGCCGTCAGTTTTATACCTTGATACGTAATAAACATCGTCACCCTCTGGAATTTCATGGTTTTGGCTCAGGTAAACAACATCATCATTTTCATCGCCGTTTAAAATTCCTGCCGCAGCCGCAAGGTTTAAGGTGGTGCCTATAATGCGGTATCTGTCATCAGTCGGGAGTTTGCCGGAGGGCTTGTTTTCATGTTCTCTTGTAATATTAAAGAATCTTTCGCCAAAACCGCCCGCAGGGATAACGATTGTAGGGTCATTTTCAACTACAACGTCAGCATAGTCGCCCTTGATTGCTTGTTTTTGAAGGCCTGACTCGGCATAAGAGTCAACCGCGTTAATGGTTCTGGGTTCTTTGTTTAAAGTTGTAATAACCGTTCTGCCTGTGAAAGAAATATCTTTATGGCCTTCACCGGGTACGGGTTCATATGAGCCGGGCATTTTGAAGGAGAAGCCGTCGCCTATAAGCTCTGAGCCTGCAAACATTTTAATTGCCTTACCGTTTAAAGAGGGGTCTTTTACGGTAATTTCAGGCATAAATTTACCCTGTTTATACGTGACAACGGGTGCGGGATTTTTGCCTATACCAACTTTTCCGATAAAAATTGTGTGTCCTTTGTCATTTGAAACGGTAAATACGTTCTTATCGTCAATAATTTCACGTGTAACATTTAAGCCTGCGGCGTTAAGTTTTTCAGTGCCTTCGGGCATTTTTTTAAGCGGCAGGTCAATATCTTCGCTAAGTGCCAGCAGGTTTTCAATTCTGATTTCTTTGGGAGTAATGATTTGCTTCTCCAAATCGCTTAAATCCAAAGAACCCGCAAAGTTTACGGTTTTTGCCGTTTTAATGCCGTTAAGCGCCTGATAAGCACCGGCAAGTTTTGCACCCTGAACTTTAGAGCCTTCAAAACTTAAATTGTTTTCGTTCTTTTGAGGTGCCGTAGCGCCTTTTGATTGTACTGCCTGATTTTTAACATTTACAGGACTTAATGTGACTTTGTTTATCATTGGGGATTTCCTTTCAACTACCCTCTCACAACTAACAACTTTTTGCGCAGTGTGCGCATGGTGTTTAACACCCGTGAAAAAAATATTTTGTTCCTTTTTTCACATAATTTACAAATATTTACAATTTACTTTACAACACCCGTATCCAGTACTTTTTTGAGCTCGTCTTTTATAATATTGTGAATTTCTTCCTTGCTTTTTGTACCGTCAAGTTCAATAAAGCCGTATTCTTTTTCAAGTTTTTTATACTCTTCAAGGCATCTTTTCTGATATATTTCAAAACTCTTATAAATGTCGGTAGAAAGTCCTATATCTCTGCCTGATTCAAAGTAATCAAGCCCGCCCGAGGCGATAAGCCTTTTTATAAGTTTGTCGGGAGGCATTTTTAAATAAAATACCAAATCCGGCTCGGGGGCAAATTCATAGAGTTTTTTTACCCAGTTAATATCATGACCTCTGACGGAATCTCTCACAAAAGCAGTGTAGACATATCTGTCCAGAAGCACGACAAAACCCGCTTTAAGCGCCGGAATAATAACATTTTCCAGCCTGTCGGCGTAATCTGCGGCATACAAAAGAGAAAAAGTCGTGGTATTAAGAAGGTTTTTTTCTTTTGCCTCATTAATAAGACCTGAAATAAGCCTTGAGGTTTTCCACTCGGATACAACACAGCCGTAGCTTAAACCCTCGACAAAACCTTTAAGCATGTTAACCTGCGTGGATTTACCCGCGCCGTCCGTGCCTTCAATTACCACAAGAAGCCCGTCATAACCGTGTTTTTTATAAGTCATTTTCGCCCTCTTTTACTTCAATGCCTCTTTTTTTAAGCACATCGCACACAAGTTTTCTAAAGTATTGCTGTTTTTGATGAATAGTTTCATTTGCATCAATTTTTACAAGTCCGTATTCATCAATCATATTTTTATACTGTTCTATAACCCTGTTTTGAAAAAGTACATAACTTTTATAGGGGTTATTGGAGAGTTTTAAATCCATACCCGCTTCATAAAACTTGGGCTGGCGGTTGGTGCAGATTCTCTCAAGAGAAACCTTTGCACTTACATCAAAATAAACAGCCAGATCGGGTTTAATTGCAAACCCGTACATGTTTCTTACCCATCTGGGATCAACTTCACGCGCAACATCGCGCGCAAATGCAGTGTATACATATCTGTCGGCAAGGACTATAAAGCCTGCTTTAAGTGCGGGGATTATGGTGCGCTCAAGTCTGTCGGCAAAATCCACCGCATGCAAAATAGAAAATGTACGCCCCGAGAGGAGATTTTTCTTTTTTGCACGTTTAGTTGTCTGAGAAATTAACTCGGAAGAGTTCCACTGAGTCAAAATAACATCAAGATTTTTTGACTTTAGCCAGCTGTACAATAAGTCAAGCTGGGTGCTCTTACCCGAACCGTCAATGCCTTCAACACAAATCAACACACCTTGCAGTTTATGGTCTTTTGAAAATCTTAACATTTTCTGCCTTGTTTTTTTTACCATTTAACAATAATATCTATATAGTAAATCATAAATTATAAAAGAGAGCAATAAAAAATGATGTATCAAAGCGTTAAAAAAAGCATTTCGATAATTATAGACAATCCTGTTTTAACAATGAGTTTTGTAATATATTTAATATTTCTGACATTTTTAATGCCGAAACTGTTTATGTGGCAGAATATAATAGTTTTCGGTCTTATTATTATACTTATGCTTCTTTTCACTTCGGCTTTTTTTGCGGGATGGCTGCAGATGATAAAAACAGCCATTGAAAACTCAAAAAAAGAAAACCGCACGGATGAAGAGAGGGTAAAAGAATTTTCGCAGATGAGAAATGACTTTTTCTCGGCGGTTCCCGTTTATATACTGCCTATTGCGGGCGCTATAGTTTTATATCTTATAATGTTTTTTGCACTTTTAACTTTTAATATAAAATTTGCAAACCATTTTATAGGCAGCCTTGATTTTCTCATTGAAAAAATAAACTCCATCCCGCAGGATGCCCAGGGGCTGCATGCATTCTTTGAAGCGCTTCCGCAGGATAAAATAATGATTCTGTGGTACTGGCAGATATTGTTTTTATTTACTTTCGGGCTTTTTAACTTCCTTATTATGTTCTGGGCTTCCGCGCTTTATTATCCGGAAAAATGCACCACAAGCCCCTTAAGTGCTCTTAAAAACTCTTTCCTTGCGATTTTTAAACACCCCGTAAAATCGCTTGCGCTTTATATGTTTATACTTATACTGGGTATGCTTTTTAGAATCATAGGGGTATTTTTTACAACCAATGTGGTTCTCTACTTTATATTTATGGTTTTATTCATATATTTCTGGGTGTTTGTATTTGTGCTAATATTTGACTATTATGAGTCAAGATTCTACAATCACGGTGATAACGGGTGCGACCTGCTCGGGAAAAACAAAACTCTCGATTGATTTGGCACTGAAAACAGACGCTGAAATTATCTGTGCCGATTCAAGAAGCGTATATTGCGGTCTTGACATTGTAAGCGCAAAGCCTAAAAAAGAGGAAATGTGCGGTATTGAGCACCACCTGCTTGATATAATAACGCCCGATAACGACTTTAGCGCGGGCGACTTTGTAAAAGAGGCAAAAAACGCAATTGATGAAATCCGAAAAAGAGGGAAAAAAATAATCATTGCAGGCGGAACATGGTTTTATATAAAATCCCTCCTCGATGAAAAAGAACTGCCGCAGGTCGGCATAAATAAAGAACTGAGGGAAAAACTCGGCCTTAAAACACCCGATGAATTATGGGAGGAGCTTTTAAAACTTGACCCCGTTCGCGCAGGGCAGATTCACAAAAATAACAAAGATAAAGTCATCCGCTCAATTGAAATGTGTATAGGGCTTAATATGCCCGTATCACAATACAAAAGAGAAGAAAAAGAACAGATAAAGGCAAGATGGTTTATGCCAAAAATAAGCCGCGAAGAGCTTTACGAGAGAATAAACAAAAGAGTGGATATTATGATACAAGAAGGGCTTTATGAAGAATGGCAAAAAAATAAATCTCTTTATCCTCATTCCAAAATACTTCAAAACACAATAGGCTACAGAGAATTTTTTGAACTTGAACATGGAATGTGGAAAGACTTTAACGAGGCAGTTGAAAAAATCAAACAGAGAACCAGAAACTTCGCCAAGCGCCAGCTTACGTACTTTCGCTCAAATCCTCTTATAAAAGAAATCGAAGGAATTGACGGTATAAACTGAAAAACCCCCGCGCAGTGCAGGGGTTTTAAAAATATTTTATTAAATTTTACTTAGCTGCTTCTTCATCCGCAAGAACTTCCGTTCTTATTGAGGGAGAGCCGCTTTTTGCTTTCAAGTATTTTTCTTTGTACTTTCTTACCTGACGGTCAAGTTTGTCGCAAACCAGGTCAATTGAAGCATACATTGATTCCGCTTTTTCTTCTACTCTTACGGTGTCACCCAGTACTTTGCAGTTAATTTCCGCAACGTGAGAGTCTGCAACGGACGGGTTTTTGATAACGGTTAAAACAACGTCAATTGCCTGAATTTGATCATAGTGTGCCGCAACTTTGCCGGCTTTTTCTTTAACGTAGGCTTTAATGGCGTCCGTGATTTCTACGTTTCGTCCGTTTACGTGAATATGCATAGTTTCTCCGTTTCTAGCCATGTCAGTGCCACATGGCAACTTTTCCATTATACAACATCAAGCCTTATTTTTAAAGACGCAAATGGTAAAAATTTAAAAATTTGTAGTATAATTAATGACAGACGCAAAAATTTTTGAGAGGACAGGATATGCAGAACTTCAGCAACTACATGGGCACACTTGAAACTTACATCATGTTTCAAATCAAAGCAAAAATGCTTGAGATGAAAGATGAACTTGCAAAAAAAGGCAGAAAGCCCATAGCGCTCTCTATGGGAGCACCTGTTGATATGGTTCCGCAATTTGTAACGGATAAAACAAAAGAGCTTTTGGCAGACCCTAAAAATCACACTTATTCTACCCCTAAAGGCGAAGCGCCTTTTTTGGAAGCGGTTGCAAAACGCATGAAAAACCGCTTCGGTGTGGAACTTGACCCTAAAAGCGAAGTGTTTTCCCTTATCGGCTCAAAAGAAGGCATTGCAAACTTTATCCGCGCATTAATTAACCCTTCCATGGATAAAAAAGAGCAGGAAATAATTCTCATTCCCGACCCCGGATATGCTTCATACACTGAGATGATAAAGGTTTCAGGCGGCAGAGCATACGGAGTGCCCCTGACAAAAGAAAACCATTACATGCCAAACCTTGATGAAGTCTGGGAAAAGTTTTTAGAAGAAGGCAACGACCCCAAAAAGGTTAAGGCGCTTATCATTAACTACCCCAACAATCCTCTCGGCTGCACCTGCACAAAAGAATACCTGCAGCATTGCGTGGATTTCTGCAAAAAACATAATATCATTTTAATTTCAGACAATGCATACTGTGAAATCTACTTTGATGAAAACGATAAACCGCACTCGGTGCTTGAGTGCAAAGGCGCAATGGATGTTGCGGTGGAATTTCACAGCTTCTCAAAACCCTATGCCATGACAGGCTGGCGTTTAGGTTTTGTCTGCGGTAATAAAGATTTTATAGGTACTTTCGGAAAATTAAAATCAAGCCTTGATACGGGTGTTTTTAAAGTAATCCAGCTTGCGGGCGCCGAGCTTTTAAACTCAAAAGAAGGCGATGATTACATAAAAGAAGCAAATGAAAAATTCAAAAAGAAAATCGGCGACTTTGTAAAAGGGCTGAGAGAACTGGGCTGGAATATTGATATGCCAAAAGCCACATTCTACCTCTGGATTGACCTGCCGCCGAGATATAAAACCGCAAAAGAATTTTGTGATGAACTTCTTGAAAAATCCGGAATCGTTGCAGTCCCCGGAGATGCCTTTGGAGATGAAGGCGCGCGCAATTTAAGACTTTCAATCGTTGCAAGCGAAGAAGAACTCAAAGAAGTTATAAGACGCATGAAAGAGGACGGGCACACTTTTGTCAAATAAAGTTGTAATAATAGACTACGGTGCGGGCAATGTAAAAAGCCTCGGCAATATGCTCGAGTTTCTGGGCGCGCAATATGAAATTACCGGCGATAAAAATAAAATCCTTGCCGCAGAAAAAATAATTTTCCCGGGGCAGGGGCATTTTGAGCAGGCTTTAAAAAAACTTGAAGAACACAACATGCCCGATGTAATAAAAGAAGCAATTTCCAAAGGTGCGGATTTCTTGGGCATCTGCCTCGGGCTTCAGGTTTTATTTGAAAAAAGTGAAGAAGCCCCCGGGGTTAAAGGTCTGGGAATATTCAAAGGAGAAGTTAAAAAATTTCAAAAGGGCAAGACTCCTCAAATCGGCTGGAATAATATATCCGTAACACCTGCGAACACTTACCTTGAGGATGATTATTTCTATTTTGTAAATTCTTACTATGTCGTACCTGAAGATAAAAGTATTATAAGTTCAATTACAAACTATCATATCGACTTTTGTTCATCGGTGCAAAAAGATAATATCTGCGCCGTGCAGTTCCACCCTGAAAAAAGTTCGGATGCGGGTATAAGATTTTTCAAAAAATGGCTTAATAAATAAACTATGACAGGTTATAAAACTCATCAAGCGCGCTTATAAATTCTTTTGTAAGCTCATCCGAGTATTTTTTACCCGACTGGCGTTTTATTTCTTCAACCGCTTCTTCCTGTGTATAAGCGCGTCTGTATGGTCTGTCGGATATCATTGCAAAATAGGAATCCACAATCAAAATAATCTGGGAAGTTATAGGGATTTCTTCGCCTTTTATTTTATTGGGATAACCGCTGCCGTCCCAGTTTTCGTGGTGGTGCTCAATTATGGGAATAACATCGGAGATATTTGTAATGGGTTTTAAAATCTCGCGTGCAGCTAAAAGCGGGTGCTCCACAACTTTTTCTTTCTCTTCTTTTGTAAGCGGAGCGGGTTTTTTAAGGATTTCATCGGGCAGCATGGTGTTTCCGATATCATAAAGCAAAATTGCGATTTTAAGTTTATCGATTTCGGTTTTTGAAAGTTTAAATTTCTTAGCCACAATGGTTGCAAGCGACATTTTTGCTTTTGTAATGCCCTCTTGATTTGAAGGCGCATAGGTTTGTGAAATTGTATCCACAACCGAATATAAAAGCTCCTGCGCCGAATTTCCCTTTACATTATCCTGACGGGTTTGCAGCTTATGCGACAACTCTGATGCCAGTTTAGAGTTAAAGGGGATTCTGTGTTTTTCAAGAATTTCAACAAATGCACTAACCGCAACATCCTGCCAGGAGATGTTTTGCTGGGGCTGAGCCAGACAGACCCTGTTTCTGCCCTGTATTTTAGCGTCATACATAGCTTTATCCGCCATCTCTACAAGGTCGTCAAGGTCAAGCGTATGCTCTATAAAAGTTGCAACACCGATACTTGCACTGACATGCCCGAGCCCTTCGACAGGCTCTTTTTCAATTGAAGCTCTCAGCCTCTCTGCCGCTATCATACCGCCCTGAGCGTCAATACCCGGGAGAATGATTGAAAACTCTTCGCCGCCTATGCGGGAGGCTATATCAACCGAACGCGCATTTCGCATAATAACACGCGCAACGGTAGAAATTGCTCTGTCGCCCATGGAGTGCCCGTAGGTGTCATTAATTCCCTTCAGGTGGTCCAAATCAAGCCCTATAAGCGTAAAAGGCTGATTCAAGCGCAGTGCGCGGTTGGCTTCACGCTCAATGGCGTCATCAAAAAACCTTCTGTTGAAAAGTTCGGTAAGCGGGTCGGTAACAGCCTGCTTTTTAACCGTTTCAAACAGATTTGCAATAGTGATTGCAAGTTCAATCTGGCGCGCAAAAAGATTCAGGAAATTAAGCTCGTCATCTTTTGCTTCTTCACGCGGCGAAAATACCGCAAGGAAACCCGTAAACTCTTTAGATGCCACAAGAGGCAGAATTATAACGGATTTTGTAAAAGTTTTCTTTGCAATGTCATGTGCTGTTTCATCATCAAGCTCGGGAAAAACTTCCGTTAAAATCTCATATAAATCCGTATAGTGCACGGCGGTTTTATTTTCAATCGCTTCCTGGATTTTGCCGTCTTTTTTAATTTTAAGTTTAACGTCAAAAATAGACTTGCCAATAAACTGCTCGAGCCTTTTTGAAAATTCGTTTTTAAGATAAGTCCTTAAAGAGTAAAACACTCCGTCCTTATCAAGCTGCTTCTGGACAATACAGCTGTATAAATACCCGAACTCGCCATGCAGGGACGAAACAATGGTTTCAAGTACATTTGATAGCGGGCGCGAGGAGTTCATCATATCCCAGACATGCTCTAAAGTAAGCAGTGTTTGATTTGCTTTATGAAGCTCTTCCGTGCGCTGTGCAATTTCACGCTCAAGCGCCTGATTTCGCTGATAGACTTCAAGATAATCTCTTTTGTGCTGGTATATCTGGCTCTCGACTCGTTTAAGATTTTCGTTTGATAATTTTATCCAGTCAAAAAATCCCATGTTTATTATTATACAACTTTATTTATATATTTTACAATACCACGTTTTTATGATGTGTAATCCCGACACTTAACAATGCTTAATCAAACATCCTTAACCCAGTATTTATCAAGCCACCTGACAGGCTTTATATATCTGAAACCAAACTTGCCGAAATACCCTTTATAAGCCTGCTGCGGGTTGGGCTTGCCATGGAAAATGACAATTTTTGCCTCCTTAGGGTCGCGCGCGACTTTAAAGTAGCATGCGGGAAATTTATACAGACAGCACCTTTTAAAGCTCACACACCAGTCGGAGTTCCAGTATTTAAGTATTCCTTTTTCAAACATTTCATAAGTCAAAAATGCCTGCTCATTTTTAAAATGTTTCCTTATTGCAGTGCCAAGACCGTAGAAATGTTCCAAAACCTCGGGGTGTTTACCGATTTCAAAACGAAAAACGGAAGAGTTTCCTATAATATCATCCGGAAAGTCCCAGTCTTTAATAATTAAAAACTCGCCCTCTTCTTCAAAAAACGGGTCAAGGCTCTGCCTTATTATGATATCAAGGTCTAAAAAGAGCGCCGTACCCTTAAGGTCGTAGAGTTCTTTATTGAAAACGGTAAGTTTTTTCCACATCCTGTCAGGGATTCCGTCTTCTTTGAGCGCAGGAATGGGAAATGTTTCTATTTTAGGGTTGATTCCCTCGCTGTTGTCGGTAAAACACACAAAACGGTGCGGGATTGTTATATTTTTTTCAACCATTTCATAGAGGCGGTTAACATAGCCCGCGTCAAACTTTTCGCCCCATTTCATGCATATTATGTTTTTATCCATTTTGCTCTCCGGTAATATCTTCTCATACGCACGGGCGGCGTGATTAGCGTCGCCCGTAAAAATTATTTTAACAACAAACTAAATATCTTCTTCAATATCGCCCATTGACTCCAGCTGTTTCTTTTTCAGGTTGTGCACAACAGCGTCAACAAGCAGCTCGTAAGATTTTGCGTCTTTAATTTTGGGCGAAAACTCTTTTGCCAGAGTTTCTCTGACCATTTTTTCAAGTTTGTCGTTATCATATCCCGGAGTTTTTTGATCATCGGGGATAAGATAGTCAATATACTTTGAACCTATTTTATAGTCCTGAAGGCTTTTAAACATAAACCATTTTAGCTTGGGGCTTATGTTTGCAAGTTTTCTGACTATTTTAAAATTTTTAAAATTCATCCTAACCTCAGATGTTGTGCTTTCTCTTTTTTTAAGTGCCCTGAATAAAAAAAGTGTCAGTTTTTTGTCTTTTATTAACAAAAATTTACTTAATTGTATAACATTTTAGCGCTTTTGAAAAGATTTATATTTTTGTAAACTTTCTTTACAAGTAAAGAAAAATCATTAAAGTTTTTATGAACAAATTACGATGATATATACACAAGGATAGACTCTTGATATAAGGAGACAAAAGGCAATATGTCCACAAACTTTAACGTAAAATCTTTCGGTTTAAATGTTATACCTGACTTAAGGCAGGGCAAGCAAGCCGCCCATACGGTTGAAAAAGCCATAGGGGATATGTGGGAGCCTGTTTTAGATTACCTTGCAACAAATGACAATGTCTTTAGCGGAGATGTCGCACGCGAAATCAACAAAATCAACCTGCAGACAATGCAATTAGGTACAATCGTGAATGGCGACAGAGAGGTAAGAAACCTCGACACAAGCATGTAGCTATATGACTTCCGTTCTTTCAATGAGCGTACAGCCGTCTTTTGAAAATGTAGACACAACATTTTTTCCGTTGTGTTTGGAATGATACAGTGCCGTGTCTGCGGAGTTTATAAGGGTTTTAGGGTCAATACCGTCATAGGGGTACTGCGCCACGCCTATACTTGTTGTGGGCGAAATCGTTGTTACTTCATTTGCGGCAACTGCAATTCTTGAAATATTTTTCCTGAGGCGCTCGGCGATAATCACCGCGTCTTCTTTGTTTGTTTCGGGCAGTATAACAACAAACTCCTCTCCGCCGTAGCGTGCAGGTATATCTATTTTTCTTACCGTTTCAGATATTACACGCGCAAGTTCTCTTAAAATCTGGTCGCCTATTAAGTGTCCGTATGTATCATTTACGTTTTTAAAGTTGTCAATATCAAGCATAAGAAGCGACATATCACGCTTGTAGCGGGCACAGCGGCGAATTTCATTTTCAAGAAGAGTGTAGAAATGTCTGTAGATATATAATTTTGTAAGCCCGTCTTTTGTTGCAAGTTCGTATAACTTTGCGTTATCAATTGCAATAGCCGCCTGATTTGCAAGAGAGGTCATAAACTCTAAATCCTTCTGGTTAAAGAGTTTTCCGTGTTTTTTATTTGTAATGTTAATAACGCCTATAGCCTCGCCTTTTGCAATGAGCGGAACACACAGGAGCGAGTGGGTATTTGTCAAAATATCTTTTACGATGAATCTCGGATCGGATGAACCTAAATTTGTAATAATCGGCTTTCTCTCCAGAAATACCATGCCTGCAACACCCTCGCCGGCTTTAATTTTTGAACACTGGATAATGCCGTTGTTGATACCTTCTTCAACTTTTTTATCCTGCAAACCGTAGACCACACGCACCTGAAGAGAGTTTTGCGAGTAGTCATAGAGCATAAGAGAGCCTTTTTCAGCGTCCAGAGTATCAATTGCCTTAGATAAAATAACCTGCAGCAAGCGTTTTAAGTCATCAATAAAGTTAACCGCCTGTGAAATATTATAAAGAATAGAAATATTATAAAGGGATTTTTGAAGCTCGCTTATCTCATGTTCTCTTTTTAAATCGTTTAAATATTTGCCTATAATAGGCTCTACATAATCAAAAGCAACATTTAAAATCTCGCGCTGTTCGGCGCTTAATTCTTTAAACGTATCGCTTAAACCTATAAAGCAAAAACACACGGGCACACCGTTTGAAAAAAATGCCCTCAGATATCTTGTTTTGAGTTTTTCAAGTCCGTTTTTTTCCCAGAAAGAACCAAACAGCACATCGCCGTGCTCGTTTCTTGTATCTACTATTTTGCCTTCGTTAATGGCAGATAAAAATGCCTCGTTATCCTGTTCGGACTCAAAACACTCATCAGCGCGCATATTCTGCATGGTGACAACGCTTTTAAATATTTGTCCGTCAAGAATATAAAATGAAATATTTTCATTATTTATAAGCTTTACAATATAATCGGAAAGCTTTTTTAAAAGGTCGTCAACATTGCCCGCCTGATTAGCTATAGTGCTTATATCAAACATTCTGTTCAAATGAACTACATTATTTTCTATATTTAAAAAATCTTCTTGATTTGACATTGTTGCCCAAATTTACACTCTGATAATATTATAGGATAATATATGGTAAAATACAATTTTATAAACCGTTAAAATACTGAATTCGGAGGAGATTTTGAGCGACATTTGCAAAAACTGGACACAATGGCTTGCACAGACACGTTTTTCACATATGGATGAAGTGCAGATACAGCAGACTTTCAACTGGCTGTTTGCGGTAAGAGATATAGTAATTACCAAAGCAAATATACAAAAAGGCGATAAGATAATAGACATAGGCTGCGGCACGGGGCTTTTAAGCTTCGGCATAATAGAAAAATTCAAAGACGATGTTGAAATAATTTTCTCCGACAAATTCAAAGACTGCCTTGATGAGTGCAAAAAACTGCTTGCACAGTGTCAGAGCCCGAACAGAGCGGAATTTTTGCAAAGCGACTGTCTTGATATAAAACTGCCTCCTAAAAGTGTTGATAAAGCACTTACCCGCTCGGTTCTTGTACATATTGTCGATAAGCAAAAGGCAATAAATGAAATTTACCGCATATTAAAAAAAGGCGGAACATACAGCGCCTTTGAACCTATAATAAAATCAAACACCCGCTACCATGAACTTACAACACCCGATGAAATCACCGACTGGCAGGCATTTAAAGAAGCTGAGGATGATTTTATGACGGATATAAATGACCCGCTTACAAATTTTGACGCGCAGTCACTGGCTCAAAATCTTGATACGGCAGGGTTTTCTGACGGCGATATCGATGTTCAGGACACACCCTCAAGCTACATTGCAACAAAAGAATCCATAGCAAAATGGTTTGAAAGCGCTCCCAGCCCCGACAGACCGACTTCAAAAGAAAGATTTTTAAAATATTTCAGCGAAGACAAAGTTAATAATTATATTTTAGAGGTGCAAAAAGCACTTGATAAAAAGATGATTTGTGTGAGTTCAAAAACTGTATTTATAAGAGCAACAAAATGAAAAAACAAAGAAAATGCCAGGGCTGCAAAGGACTCTTCGACGCGCAGGAAATGCATAAATTTACGCGTGAACACAAAAGCGGAAAAGTTTACCTTAACCCCGCCTCAAATATTCTGGGCAGAAGCGCCTATGTATGCAAAAACCCGCAGTGCATAAAAACTGTCATAAAGAAAAAAAGTCTTAAGGGCGCACTTAAAATAAACGATACGGCACAGACGGAAAGCCTGCTCTTAGGCCTCATTGTTGAGAGTTAAAAGTACATCCTGCGGATAAACTTCATTTATGACTTCATTTGTGGCGCTCACTACACAAAACTCTACGGGGGTGTTTTCTTCAAGCCCTAAATCTTTATATGAAATCTTGAGTTCTATCACATCTTTATACGCATACTCATCATGCTTCATAAGAACCATTTTCCAGAGTCCGCCCGGCATAGAGGTGCTGAGTACAGGCGGGAAAAGGTCATTTTTATTGAAAGAAAACATAACTTCATGCGAAAAGCTGTTTTTCAGGGTAGGGTAAATATTATTTGTTCTTGAAACAACTCTGACAGGCGAGAGTGAATTTTGAAAAGCACTTCTTATGTATATATGAATTTGATTCATAAGAAAATGATTGCTTTTTGAAACGCTCTGGCGGTTTACTTCAAACTTAAAGAAAAGATTTTCGCTGTCACAGCCGTAGTAAATGCCTTTTATAGCTTTAATTTTTGAAAAAGTCGGGGAATCCGGCAGGAAAATATAACCTGCATTTTCCCATTCATCAAACATTTCATCCTGCTTGCCGTCTATTACAGGACTTATATGACCTATTGCCTGTCTTATGGGCTTGCCCACCATAGAAATAAGCGGAATATTAAGATAATCGGGAATCTGCGCATAAAATATGCGGTACACATTTCTTAAGCGCTCCCTGAACAGGTAATCAAAAATTATATCACTGCCTGATTCGTTAGGCTCGCCGTACCACCAGAACCAGTCTGACCCTTCCGCTATAAATATCTCCTCTTTTGCCTCATGTATCGCTTTATTTGCCTTGGCTTTGTCTATATTGGTTTTTGCCTTGGACAAAAGTTCTTTTGACATTTTTTCAAAATCTTGCTTCGTTTGATTCAAATATCTCCAGGCGACATTTTTTGTGGGTTCGCCCACCCAGAGTTCAAAATTTCTGTTAATCCAGGAGCCCGAGGCAATTTTGTTCAGTTCTTCCGGCTCTGATTTATCAATAAACTCGCCCATAAGAGTGGTTTTGAGCGTATCATCCTGTTCAATCAGGCTATAGAGAGTATTTAAGAACTCTTCGCCGTCATTTTGATAGCTTTCCCAGCAGTTTTCACCATCCATTGCAATGGTTAAAAGATGGTGCTCCCTGGGGGAGTTTTGAAGCTTATTTTGTATGGTTTTGATTTTTTCATAAAGGTCATTTGCGGCAACCTCTCCGTCATAGCTGCCATAGCCGAATCCCACAAGATTTGCAAAAAACGAATCCGCAAAAATAAGATTTGTCTTGTTTTTATCTTTTTTAAACGCATAATTCACGCACAGCGCAAAGGGGTCTTCAAGATTGCCTTCAAAATCGCGCGAAAACTCGCGGCCTATACTGTTTGATAAAATTCCCTCATCAAGCACTGTCCAGTCTACATTATAGTATGAAAGCAAATTCAGCGTTTTTTTACTTACGCATTGCTCTGAAAGCCACATGCCCCTCGGGCGTTTGCCGAAAATTTCTTCGAATTTATCAAGCGCCCTGCCTACCTGCTCTTTAGCGTCCTTTACCCCGCCTTCAAGCGCATCGGGAAGATTTTCGCAATAAGGGTAGTCGTCTTCACGCAAATTTATTAACAGGGGTAAAATCGGGTGATAATAAGGATTTGTGGATATTTCAATTCTTCCTTCGTCCTGATATTTTTTATAAGTCGGGAGAATGTCTTTAATTATCTGCAATTGAATTTCATAAATCTTCTGCCTGTCTTCAAAAGTAAAATCTTTTTCTTTGTCAAGAAGATAATCAAGCCCTTCGTAGCGGTATCTGAATCTTTTATCTATCCAGCAAAGAGTAAAATTCGCCATAATATCGGCATAGTCCTGTTCGCTGAAACTGTCAATCAGGGAAGTTTTTGAACTGCAATGCACTCTTCTGTCATTAAGCTGGGCATAATAAGGGCGCGCAAGCAGCATATTTGAGTAGTTGACGTCAAAAAAGTTTTCCAGAATAAAAAGTTTATCGTCACGGTCAAGGTCTTTTGTATCACATAAAAGAAGTTTTAGATGTATGTCTTTAGCGCCGTTAATATATTTTTCAATAGAGTCTATTAAAACAGGGGAAAGGTCAAAATTCAGCTTTATGTTTTTAAAATCCTCAAGCCTTATCAACATATCAAGATAGTCTTTTGTGGCATGCAGGCGCACCCAGGGCATAAGAAAATCGCCGTTGGAATTTTCCTGATAGGAAGGCTGATGAAAGTGCCAAATAAAAGCTATATTTAACTTTTTGGTCATAAATCTACTCTTGAATTACTCTAAATAAACCGTAACATCTCTTATTATACTAACTAAAAAGCCCACGGGTAATGGGCTTTTTAGTTGATTTATTTGCTATGAACAAATATCTATCTTTCGGGGTTTGATTTGGTTGCTATATCGTATATTTCTTTTATTGCAAATCCGCCTGCAACAACTGCGGTAAGAACGGTTGCGGCAAGTTTAACACCTTTTGCACCTTTATGTTCCGCTGCAAATTTAGAAATTGCCTCGCCTGCGCTGTGCAGTTTCTTTGAAGCGCTTTCTTTCAACGCCTTGGACGCTTGTGAAATTCTCTCGCCGAGTTTTTTGTCTTTAACTGCATTCCGGGCTGTATCCACGGCTTTTTCAACCTGCTCGGGCGCTTCTTCCGGTGCTTTTTTAAAGTGAGCGGCAATTCCGCGGAAGAAATTAGGGACGGTCTCCATAAAGAACTGCGGCACTGTCTTTGTAAAGAAATCAGGCACTGTCTTTGTAAAGAAATTTGCTATGTGCTCACCTATTGCTTTGAAAGTTTTTCCCATTCCTTTTTTAGCGGTTTGCGCCGTTTGTTCGGCAGCCTCTGTCAAAGGAACTTCAGCGCCGCCAAATGAGACAGAGCGGGGAACCTGCGGTCTGTTTAAAGATGAACCTGCATTAATTGAATTAATATTCATTATATTTTCCTTTCAATTACGTTTTCTATGCACCCGGCAGTAAATCCGCTACACCCAGCTCGCCTGCTACTTTTGCAATGTCCTTAAGTGTGCCTTTGAGGGTTGCTTCTTTTTGTTCTCCATCGGCTATATCGCCAACTTCGCGGCCTGCAAGAGCGGCAGCGCCCACGGCAATAGCCGTATCTGCGGCATCGCCTCCCGTTTCAATGCCAACCGCCTTAAGACCTTTGGTAACAGATTCGGATTTTTTACCGAAAACCCTGTTAATGCCCCTCTGGAGAAGTGAACCGTCGCCCTTAGAAGCAAGTTTTCCGGCATTTTCAACCATATCCTGGCCGAGTTCGCTCATTGTGTCATTTTTAATTCTTGAACCCACGCCGCTGATTTTACCTGCAATTTTACCCGTAGCTGCGGCAATGCCGTGTCTTACTTTCGGGGCAACACGCCTGAAAGAAAGAACCGCCGCAGTAAAACCTGCAACCGAAGCAATAGTATTTACCGCTTTTCTGCCTGTTTCGGTCTTTTTAAGCTTTCCGTCAAGTACATCGGCAATAAGTTCGGGGTTAATTTGTTTTTCAATATCAAAATCACCGTCTTCAAGTGCCTGTGCACGGGCTTCAAGCGCTTCGGGGGTAAGCCTGCCCGATGAAAAATTTACACCTGTTATGTTTTGTACCTGCATATTTTTATGCTCCTAACCTTGCACCCATGGAAAGTCTGTGAAGATTTTTTTTTGCGCGTTTAGCCGAGTTTATTTAAAAATTTTTACAAAACTTAATACACCTGCCAACCCGGCGTTTAGATAATTATACAACATTTTATCTCTAAGTAAAATACTTTTTATCGCCCAGCTCATCAGGCATAAAGCGCTGATAAACATCGGGAGCATTATGGGTGTAGATGTATCCTTCGCCAAATCCGTATTTTGAAGCGTCTTTATAATGAGCGTCCCTTAAATGAAGCGGGGGTTTAAAATCAAGCCCGTTTTTAATGTCGGATATAGCAGCGTCTACGGCGCAAATCGCGCGGTTGGACTTTTTAGCACGTGCCACAAACTCCGTTGCCTGGGCAAGTGCTATGCGCCCTTCGGGCATACCGAGGTGTTCTATCGCCCTCAGTGCCGCTTCCGCCACAAGAAGTGCGCGAAAATCAGCATTTCCGACATCTTCAGACGCAACCACAAGAAGTCTGCGGGCAATGAATCTGGGGTCTTCGCCGGACACAAGCATTTTTGCAAGGTAATATATTGCAGCGTCGGCATCTGAGCCGCGAAGCGATTTTTGATAGGCGCTTGCAAGGTCATAGTGCTCATCTATACCGTATTTTGCCGTCCTTTTTTGCAAAAGATTTTCAATCAGCTCTTTTGTCACTTCGCCGTTTGCGGCAAAATAAGAGTTTTCAACCGTGTTAAGCGCAAATCTCGCGTCCCCGCGCGCAAGTTTAACAATTGTTTCAAGCGCTTCATCTTTAACTTTCACATTCTGCGCGGGATAATTTTTGAAAAGGTAATCATAACCCTTGTTTATAATCTTTTTAATACTCTCATCATCCACCGGGTTTAAAATAATCACCTGCGCGCGTGATAAAAGTGCGGGAATAACCTGAAAAGAAGGATTTTCCGTGGTTGAGCCCATAAGGTGAAAAGTTCCGTTTTCAATATGCGGCAAAAGCGCGTCCTGCTGGGTTTTTGAATATCTGTGGATTTCATCTATAAAAACAATTGTTCTCACACCCGAGCGCAGATTTTCCTTTGCACTTAAAACCGCGTCCTTAACATCCTTTACGCCCGAAGTTACGGCAGAGAGTTCAATAAAATTTGCATTATGATAATTTGCAATTAAACGCGCAAGAGTGGTTTTCCCGCAGCCCGGAGGTCCCCAGAGAATAAAAGAAAACAGCCTTTTTGCCTTTAATAAGTTATACACGGGCGAATTTTCGCTTATAACATTTGTCTGCCCGAGGTACTCATCAAGACTTTTAGGGCGCAGTATCTGCGCAAGCGGCATTTGTTTGTTATTATCTTCTAGCGCGTCAAATAAATTCATAGTATAATTCTACCATGCTTAAAAAGTTTTTTTTAACGGCGCTTGTAATAGCCATTGCAGCGGCTGCGGCACTGCTGTTTATAAAAAATAAAAATAAAAAAGATGAGTTCACCCTCTGGACTATCCAGCTTAAACCTGTTGCGCAAGAGATTATCGAAAACAGCATAAAAGATTTTGAAAAACAAAATCCGGATATGAAAGTCATCTGGGTGGATATACCCATCGCAGAGGCTCAAAAAAGAACTCTTGCCGCGATTCTGGGCGGGAATCCTCCGGATTTAATTAATTTAAACCCGGATTTCTCGGTAATTCTGGCTCAGAGGGGCGCCCTTGATTATTTCGATGCCGATGAAGCGGAAAAATTCAGTAAAAACGCAGTTGAAATGCTCAAATACGACGGCAAAATTTTTGCACTTCCCTTTTATGCAACAAGTTCGGTTACATTGTTTAACAGGGAAACATTTAGCGCATGCGGCTTTAGCGAAGTTCCGCAGACTTATGAAGAGCTTTACAATATCTCGGATAAACTTAAAGAGTGCTCAAAAATCTATCCTTTTGCGATAAATCTTAATGAAAACGACTCTCTTGCAAAGATTTTAAACAAATACGGCGTAAACACTTTTGAAGATGAAGAACAGATACAAAGGGCAGTTTTTGTTTATGAAATGTTTAACGACATGTACAAAAAAGGCTTTGTATCAAAGGACACACTAACTATCAGCCACCGCGAAGCGGCAGAGAAATATATGTCAAACAACGCGCTTTTTGTAGTCCTGGGGTCTAATTTTATTAACATGGTAAAAGAAAATGCGCCTGAAATCTACAAAAAATCCGACATAAGCGCGCAGTTAAAGTCAAAAGAAGGCAGATACGATGTTGCGCTTATGAATCTTATAATCCCCAAGTATGCCCGCCACAAAAAGGAAGCGCACGAGTTTGCAAAACTTTTGACGGGTACTAAAGCACAGGTTGAACTTGCAAAGCTTACAAATGTTATCCCCGTGAATAAAGAAGCACTTGATGATGAATATTTTAAACAATGCGATACGGATTTACTTGCAAAAGCAAGGTGCGAGAGTATAAAACAGCTTGAAAACTCGGGCAATAAAGACTTCGGCTCCAAAAACAAAAAAGAAATCAATGACGCGATAAATAAAGCCGCCGAAACAATACTTTTAGACAGCAAAATCACAAAAGAGGGGATTGAAAAAGAAGTAAGAGCCCTCGCGCAAAAAGTACGCGAACTTGCTAAACAGTAGCACTTTCACCTTTTTTAATCTTTTCGAGCGTTTTTGCGGAGCCTTCCTGTTCTTTTGAAAGTTCAAGAACAAAGTCAATAGCGTCAAGGTCGCGTCTTATCGCTTCTTTTAAAGACATAATCTCGCCGTAGCTCAGCTCCTGCGCCTTGTGTGCATTTGCAAATTCAAAAACTCTTTTGAAATTTTCCTGGGTTGCTTCATCATAGCCCGGGAGTTTCATTTTGTAAGAATACCATTTATGAAACTGGTGCGACATAACATAAATATTAAGCGGCAGGTCGCGAAGCACAAACATCTCGGGCGTTTTAAAAGAAATACGCTTATTAAGCACAAGGTTTAAATAAAATGCCTCAAGTCCGCTTTTTGGCGTGATAAAACCTTCTTCCTCCTTAACATAAGAAAGAATTTTATCCGCATAAGGTATTTTTATAACTTTTGTCCCCGATTTTTCCACATATTCAAGAAGTTTTTCGGGAGTTTTAATATTCTTTTTGACTATTTTTTTAACCGCACATTTGAGTTTTTGCATTTTTTCTTTTGTCTTAGAGTCAAAGGACAAAGTCGCAAATGAAGTTATATGCGCGCTTGAAGAGCCGTTTGAATAAGAATATAAATTCTTATCCGGCAGTTTTGGCGCAGCTTTCTCCTGGGCGGAGAGAATTTGATTTAAAATTAATCTTAATAATTTCCTCATAACTATATAAAAACTTTTCTTAACAAAAAATTGCGTACAAAAAAACTTTTGTGGGAAAATAAAAATCTTGACAGGGTTTGTAAAAACAAAAAGCCAAAACCATCCCATGAAAATAAACAGCATAGACAGCACCCATTTTAAAAGCCTTGGCAGCGCGGTAAAAAACATCAAAAACGCTGCCGCGGACTCTTTTGCAAAAATTGACAATGTAGGCGAGGGCACAAATATTGCACTTGATTTTCTCGGGAAAGCAATTCTTGTACCTGCAACCATTATGATTGTTTCTAAAGAAGATAAAGAAAAAAAGGAATACTCGGCGCTAAAAAATCCTGTTGCCGCAGTTTTTCAGCTTATGATGGAGGCACCTATCCTTATTGCGGGGTCAAATTTCGTAGGAAAACTTGCAAACAAGGGCGCTCTTGATAAAGCAGGAAGCGGCATTTCATATAATGAAAATCTCTACAGGGACAAGTTTATTTTAAGCGTAAAAAATGCGGCACGGGAAGATGAAAACTTCAAAACCGTATCGGACGGGCTGCTTGAAAAACTCAACAAAAAAGGCTTTGGGAAAAATTTAAGAGATGATTTTTACGACATAATAGAACAAACAAGCGCCGGCACTAAAGAATCACTGAAAAAATCCCTTAAAGACTATGACACGGTGCACAAAAGACTTTACCATCTGCAAAACCGCGTCTGCTTTGTGGCGGCTATCGCGCTGACTCCGCTTTTATGCAAAGCCGAGGACTATTTTTTCCCTAAAATTATGAATCTGATTAAACCCAACAAGCGGCCTTCCTCAAGGAAAAGAATCACCCTGCAGCATTTCAGGGCGCAAACGGCAAAAGGAGGCTTAGATGATTAAACCGGTAGAATCAGGCCTCAGAAAATTTGCAAATTCGCCTTTTGTCAAAAAACACATAGACAAATGCATTGAAAATCCGCAATTCTTAACAAAGACACTTCTTGTAACAAGCATTTCCAAAGATGTTTTCGCCTATGCACTGCGCGTTCACAATACTCTTAAAAATGATGAAATTCCTGAAGATAAAAAGTCATTCGTTGCCAAAATGGACGCTTCAACAGGTATCGTAACGGCAATAGTACAGATGTCAACAGGTCTTGCGCTTGCAAACAAAAAAATTCAGGGTGCAATCTGTTCCCGCCTGTTTTCGACTTTGGATAAAAACAGCAAAAAATTCAAACAGGCAAGCGCAGGTTTTGCAACGGTTTCAACCCTTGTAGGAGCCACGCTTTTTGCAAAAAGAATAATAGTGCCCTTAATATCAAGCCCCATTGCAGGTTATCTTGAAAACAAGCATAACCAAAAACAAAATAGCAATTTATAAGATTTTTTTGTTTTATTTAAAATATGACAGCACCTGTTAATAATTCAAATCCGCAAATGACACAGATGACTTTTACCCCTCCCAAAGTAGGCGTGGTACCCACCCCGCCAAAAACAGGGGGGATATCTAAAGACACGCTTGAAATTGCAAATGCAAAAGCGCCTGCAGAGCTTAAAAATGCAGGAATTAAAAAGAAAAAAGGCCCTATAAACTTTATTAACTACCTGTGGCTCGGTGTAGGGATTATTTCATCTGCAGTTGCGGGAAGCGAATTTTTAAAACTCATCAAAAAGCATTAATTTAATTGCAATATTTTCCATCCGCCCATATAATATTTTTGTCAGATTATAAAGGTGGATAATATGAAATTAAACAGGGGTTTCACACTTGCCGAAGTACTCATAACATTGAGCATTATAGGCGTTGTTGCGGCAATTACCATTCCCGCACTTGTTACAAATGTTGATTTAGACAGAAAACAGGCTGATGCCGTAGTGAAAAAGACCATTACAGCCATAAATGACGCCACAAAACAAATCGTCATGCTTGAAACAACTTCTCACAAAATGAACGATGTCGGCTGTGCTAACGATGATTGCATCAGAGATTTATACGGAAAATATCTGCAATATACAATAGTTTGCTCTTCAGGCTCGCAGGATGAATGCCTTGACGGTGCAAGCGCTGCGGAAACAACTTCTTATCTTGATTTTATGACACCTGCATATGCCGCAGACCCTGATGATAAAAACTCCGGCACGGGAGTTGACTTTAGCGGAAAATCACTTGCAATACTTGCCGACGGCACACTGGTAGGCTTTAAATACGACAGCACTTGTGCAATGACTACAAAAACTCTGGTGGCATTTGAAGATGAAGCATATGACATTAAAAACACCTGCATAGCAGTGTCGCTTGATGTTAACGGCGCCAAAAAGCCCAACAAAGCAGGCAAAGACAGATACCAGTTCCCGGTGGGCAAATTAGGCGTTAAAATTACACCTAAAAAACAGAGTACAACTCCTTAAAAAATAATTTAAAAAAACAAAAGAGGGGCCAAAACGTCCCTCTTTTTTAATACCCGTCAAAAGAAAACCTATGACATGGGTTTCATTGATTTTCTGTAAATAGCTTCTACTCTTTCTTTTGTAGCTTCGTTAGGGGCAATGGCTAAAAGACCGTCCAGCGAAGGAGTCGTAAAGGCAAGATTGGTAAGCTTTTCCACATCCGATTCAGTGTATCCCATATCTTCAAGTTTTTCTTTAACACCTGTTTCAAACAGCCATTTTTCAACGGCAATCGCCGCAGATTGCGCTTCCTGAGGTTCGCCTTTTAAATCAGGTGCAATGGGTTCTAAAATATCGGCAAGCGTTGCGGCTTTGTCGGGATAGATTGTTTCAATAACGGCAGGCAGAAGAATTGCAAGACCAAGACCGTGAGAGAGGTCGTGTTTTACGGCGCTCAAGGGGTGTTCAAGTGCGTGCGTATAGTGTAAAAGCCCGTTATCAAAGCATATTCCGCCCAATAATGCAGCATACATAAGGAAATATCTTGCTTCAAGGTCATCGGGGTTTTTAAGCGCAAGCGGAAGATACTTTGCCACAAGTCTTATTGTTTCTTTTGCAATCGAAATGCTGTAGGGCGAAGCAACTTTTGATGTTGCGGCTTCTATAACGTGATTAACCGCGTCAATTGAAGTATACATTGTTTGTTTAGGGCTGAGTTTCACACAAACCGCAGGGTCGTCAATTGAATATGAAGGATATATACAATCATATGCAATAGCAGGTTTAAAGTCTTTTTTCACAACGGTTGCCACCGCAAAACGGTTTGCCTCGGTGCCTGTGCCGTGTGTCAGGTTAATTGCGACGACGGGAACGGCACTCTCGGGGGCAAATTTATATTCATACAGTTCATCCGCCGTTTTGTCCTGATATTTTTCATCCATCAATACGGCAACACTTTTACCCGTGTCGATAGGCGAGCCGCCGCCAATTGCGATAACCGCTTTTGCACCGAAGTCCAGAGCTATTTTCTTAGCTTCGTCAATTCCGTCCGTTGTGGGGTTGGGCGTAACTTTGTCATAGTTCACATAACCCACATTATTGTCTTTAAGGGCTTTTTCGATAATATCCCATGCGCCCGTTGCCTTGTAGGCGTTTCTTCCCGAGATAACAATTACTTTATCAGCCCCTTTTGATTTTAAATCTTTTAAAATATCATCAATTTTGTGCATAGCGCCGACACCGAAGTATACTTTGGCGCGGGAGATAATTTCTTTCACCTCATTAATGTTAATGTCTTTTTCCCACATTGCTAAACTCCTTTCGGTAAAATATTTACAAG
>DVFS01000048.1 GCA_018713115.1 Candidatus Galligastranaerophilus faecipullorum | reverse complement strand
CCCGAAAAGTATTATAAAACCGTTTTCCATATTCGCTTAGCCTCCAAACATCCTTGCAACAACAAGAGAAAGAACAACAAGCGCAAAAGAACTCATTACAAAAATGAATTCAAAAACGTGCGACATGCGGATTCTTGCGGTTGCGGATTCAATAGTTCCTATAATAACGGAAATTACAAACATAAGTGCAAGATAACAAAGAGTGCTTACCGTTGTGCTAAGCCCCTGAGGGATAACAATTGCAGCGATTAAAGAAGATAAAAGCAGCATTTTTATTCCCGAAGCCCAGGTAATGAGCGCCAGATCGGCAGCCGAGTTATCAAGAATCATAACCTCATGAATCATTGTAAGTTCCAGGTGTGTTGCAGGGTCATCTACAGGCACTCTCGAACCTTCCGTTAATATCATTATAAAAAGCGCCAGTACTGCAAATACGCAAATGAGCACACCGTAAGCGCCTGAAATTTCAATGATTTTAGAAAGAGAATCAAATGTAAAATTTCCGCTCAATGCCATAATTGAGGCGAGCAGCATAAAAAACGCGGGTTCAACTATGGTTGTGAAGCAGGCTTCACGCGAAGCACCCATGCCTTCAAAGCTGCTTCCGGTATCCATTGCGCCGATAAGGGAGAAGAATTTTGAAAATCCCAGTATGTAGGCAAAAAGGATAAAACCTGCGGGTATGTTTATAATGGCGCTTGATGATGCCAGAGGCACAAAAAGTGCCGCAAACAAAGCGCTTGCAATTACAATAACCGGCGTTATTCTAAATACTCCGCTTGTTGTCTTGCTTATGACAAAATCTTTTTTCATAAGCTTTACAAAATCATACAGAGGTTGAAATACCGGCGCTCCGTATCTTCCGCCCCAGAATGCCTTTGTTTTTTTAATAACTCCGAGCATTAAAAACGGAACAAATAAAACAATTATCAAATTTAAAATTTTAATTGCCATTTTTGATTATCCTATATAAAAACTTCCGACTATGATGAGGACTAAAAATATAAGTCCGTATTTTATGTAACTTTGAATGTTTCCGCTCTGCATTGCTTCAAATTTCGAGAGAAACCATTCGTCAAATTTAACAAGCGGATTTATTATATATGCCTCTTCGATATCATCAATATGCAGAGAAAAGTGAGCACTTTTCGGGAAGAGATGTTTTGGTTTTTCAATATCAAAGACTTTTTTAAATAAAGGTTTTAACATTGACAGAAAAGGACTTGCATAAGATGAAGCGCTGTACTGCATAAAGTTGTTGGGTTTATCATAACCGCAGCCCCAGGTTTGATGAAGTGCGATTTTTTTGGAGAATTTGAATTTGATAATTGCAAGTACGGCTATAAAAGCAATAAATGCAAGCGCGCATATTGAAATTGTCTGCATTATATTGCCGTATTCAACAGGTATTATAAAGCTTTGATTCATAACCGCACTGGCGGGCGATAAAACAAAATTAAACATATACTGCGGCGTTACGCCTATTAAAAGAGTCAGCAGCGCTAAAAATCCCATCGGGATAAGCATTGATTTTTCACTGTCCGAAGTGTTTTGTGCAGCGGAGCTGCCTCTTGGCATACCGAGGAATATTATACTGAAAGCCTTTGTAAAGCAGAGAATTGCCATTGTACCGACAAGTGCAAGACCTGCTATTGCAAACAACAGTACTATGAGTACAAAGAAATTATTAATCAAAAGACCTTTAAGCATTGCAAAGTATATTAAAAATTCGCTGATAAATCCGTTAAAAGGAGGCAGGGCGCATATTGCAACCGAACCGATTAAAAACAGCACGGCGCTGTACGGCATGGATTTTATAAGCCCGCCGAGAACTTCTATGTTTCTGGTATGTGTTTTAATGTAAACACTTCCCGCGCTTAAAAACAGGAGTTCTTTGAATATCGAGTGGTTTAAAATGTGTAAAATTGCACCTGCAAAACCCAAAACGGCGATTGCCGGATTATTATATGAAAGCGCCAGCATTCCGATACCTATGCCGATACCGATTATGCCTATGTTTTCAATAGAGTGATATGCAAGCAGTCTTTTTAAATCGTGCTGTGTAATTGCATATAAAACACCATACAGGGCAGATATTACGGAAATGATTAAAACCGCATAAGCAGCTCCTCTTGAGGGGGTGCCCATAATAGAGAGCATTCTTAAAATACCGTAAATACCTGTTTTAATCATAACACCTGACATAATGGCGCTCACATGGCTCGGGGCTGCGGGGTGCGCATCGGGCAGCCAGTTGTGAAAGGGTACAAAGCCCGCTTTTGTGCCAAAACCTATAAAAGCAAAGGCAAAAACAAGGTTTGCAAGGTGTGCATTATTTTTAAGCATTTCGGAAAATGCGCTGAAATCGTAGCTTCCGCAGTTTATGGCGCACAGTGCAAAAGCAATTATTATAAAAATTACACAAATATGCATAAAGACAAGGTATTTAACCCCTGCTTTAAGAACATCTTTTTTGTCCGATTCAAATATAACAAGGAAAAATGAACTCAATGACATTATTTCCCAGAAAATAAGGAACATAAGTGCATTTGAACAGGTTACCACAAGCTGCATTGAAGCAATTAAAAGCGGCAAAAATATTAAATGCGAATTTATGTTTTTCGATTTTTCAAGGTAAGGTTTTAAATATCCGTTTGAATATATAACCGCCATAAGACTCATTATTGAAATGACAATTATAAAAAATGCGCTTAAGGGGTCTATGGTAAAATTGACCGTTTGAAATACGGGGCTGAAGTTAAATCCTCTGCTTATACTTTCGCCTTTTGTAAAAACTTCAAGGGCACCTGTTGCGCAAAATACTGAAGCTGCCGTACACAACACCGACAGTACCGCTGTTTTATATTTTTTTGCAAAAAGCGAAGCTATAAAACCGCTTAAAATAAATGTGATAATTCCTGTAAAATAACTGTTCATTACTTCCATCCCAGATTCGGCTGTTTATTAACAAACGGTGTTATAAATCTAACAAAAATGAAAGTCAAGTGTAAATTTTACAATTAAAAATTTTTGCTTGAAATTAAAATTTTACGATATAAAATTTTGCTTGCACTTTGGTCATTAACAACTTAAAAAGTTTTATACAGAGCCGTATAGCTCGGCAATAATACCTTTATTGACAACTATATGCACCGTATTGCAAAAGAAATTTTGCGAAGTTGTGATGTCAAAAAAAGAGGAATTGAAGGAGAAAGAAAATGACAGATATGCAGAATCTTGATACTAAAGACTGTATCTCGCCCAACCATGTGGCACATGAAATCGCAGACAATGTAATGCCTGCTAAAGCAAACTTTAGAAAATCAAAAACATTTGTACTTGCAATAGCTGCAGGTGCGCTCATTGCCTTTGGCGCACAGGTGTCGCTTAATGTTATGACGGGAAGCGAAGCCGTAAGCTGGGGCTTTGCAAAACTTATCGGGGCGATGACCTTTGCAACGGGTCTTATGATGGTTGTTTTAACCGGAGCCGAACTTTTTACGGGTAATGTTATGATGACTTTTTCTGTTATCGAAAAGAAAACAAGTCTTGCAAAGCTGCTTCGTAACTGGACAATTGTATATACAGGAAATTTTGTCGGTTCGATACTCCTTGCAGCGATTATCTATTTTACGGGCTGCTCTCATAACTCCCATGAAGCTTTGGGCGTGCTTGGTCTTACAACTGCGTATACAAAAGTTAATCTGACATTTGTTGAGGCCTTTACAAGAGGTATTCTCTGCAACTGGCTTGTCTGCCTTGCAATCTGGATGGCTTCATCCTCGCGCCACGTTATAGGTAAAATCTTTGCAATTTTCTTCCCTATTACAACATTTGTTGCATCAGGATACGAACACAGTATTGCAAATATGTATTTTATCTCTAACGGTTTATTCTTAAAGGCTACTCCCGCAATAGCCGCAGCTTCGGGCTTAAGTGCAGACCAGCTTGCAAGTCTTAATATAAAATCGTTTCTTTTGGGCAACCTTCTGCCTGTTACCCTTGGTAATATGGTCGGAGCCTTTGTATTTGTCGTACTTTTGTTCTGGACGGCATATTTAAGAGATGACCATGGCAAGGATATGAAATAGATAAAAACTAAGGCGGTCTGTTGTATGACCGCCTTTAATTTCGCGTATAATCCGATGAAAAAGATTTTAACAGCTTTACTATTTATCTTTGTTTTTGCTCCCTGTGTTTATGCAATAGAGGAGGAAATTAAGCTTGAAGAAAATCCCGATAGTGACTTTGTACAGAGTGTTACGGGTCAGACAAAAGAAGAATTTGAGCAAAAGCTTCAGGCTGATAAGGATACTTTTTTGTCTAATTTAAAAAGTGCCCCGCAGGATGTTTTAAAACTTCAAATCGAGCGCACCGATGTGCCGAGCCAGCTTTTAAAAAAACAGCTTATGATGAAATTTGACCGCGGCCCGCTTGAGAGCTTTCATACCTGGGTTGCCCTGCAGGGTAATATAACAACCCGGATGAACGAAAACTCCGATACCGACACTAAATATAATATGGCGCTTATAAATATTATATTTGACGGAAAGTTCAGAGGCGGCAAAGAAGGTTTCCGCTTAATGCTTGACCCGACCCCTACCCATGCACATGGTTTTTTACAGCAGCTTGTTCAGGATGCCTATATTGAAACAAACAGAATCCCCCATCATAATGTACTGCTTGGTAACTCCCGCCCGGGCGTCGGTTATGAAGGCGCGCAATCCCCGTACACTCTTCCCTTTGTGGCGCGTTCGCAGATTTCAAGAAATCTTGCCAATGTAAGAAAGTTCGGTTTAAGGGTAAGAGGCGATTATTCTCTTGTGGATTATGACTTTGGCGGATACAGCTCGGATACATTCTTCAGGGAATTTTTCCCTGGTTTTGAGTTTGACGGCTGGGTAAACGTTAAGCCTCTGGGCAAAACAGATGGCAAATGGGGAAAAGTTGTTGCGGGCGGAGGTATTGTCGCGGGCAAAAGGCACTCTCTGGACTACTTTATGACGGGAGCTGCCCTGAGTTATGAATATAAAAAATTCTGGGCGCGTGCCGAGTATGCAAACTCTGACGGTTCAAACGGCGGAAGCGGCCCTACGACAAACCGTGCCGAGGGTTTTTATGCAACTGCCGCGTACCACCTGACAAAGAAAATAGAGCTTCTTGCCCGCTTTGATGAGTTTAATCCCGATAAAACAAAAGACCGCAACAATCAAAGGGAATACACCGCAGGTGTTAATTATTACCTTAAAGGACAGGCGCTAAAGCTTATATTTAACTATGTCTACTGCGAAAATGACGCCAAGCCCGATTCCCATAAGTTTATTGTCGGCACACAAATTGTGCTGTAGCAATATTTGTGGTAAAATTTTTTGCAAGGGATAAAGTATGAAAAAAATAGTGTCGGCAAAAGATGCCATCAGTTTAATAAAAGACGGCGCAAGCATAATGGTTGGCGGTTTTTTAAGCTGCGGAGCACCCGATAAACTGATTGACGAACTTGTAAGACAGGGTAAGAAAAATCTTACAATGATATGCAATGACACTTCTTACCCCGATGTTGACAAAGGTAAAGTAATTACAAACAGGCTCGCAAAAAAAGTTGTGGCAGCGCACATCGGTACAAACCCCGAAACGGGCAGACAAATGCAGAGCGGGGAAACGGAAGTCGAGCTTGTACCCATGGGCACGCTTGTTGAGAAGATTCGTGCTAAAGGTGCGGGTCTTGGCGGAGTTTTGACTCAAACGGGCATAGGCACCATACTTGAAGATAATAAAGAAATAATTGAAGTCGAAGGCAAAAGATTTATTTTTGAAAAGCCTCTCGGGGCGGATTTTGCCCTGATATACGGTACAAAAGTTGACAGGTACGGCAATGTCGCTTTCTTTGGCACGACAAGAAATTTCAACACCGTAATGGCAACCGCGGCTGATACCGTTATTGTGCAGGCCGATGAAATTGTGGATTGCATTGATCCCAATGATGTCGTAATTCCGGGGCTTTTTGTGGATTATATTGTAAAGCGCGAGGAAGAATAAATGCCTCTTATACAAGGTGAACTTACCAAAGAAAAAATAAGAGAAATAATAGCAAAAAGGGCTGCAAAAGAATTTAAAAAAGGCGATGTGGTAACTCTCGGCATAGGGCTTCCGACAGAGGTTGCAAATTATGTCGATGACAGTGTCGGGGTTATTTTTCAGTCCGAAAACGGGCTTTTAGGCGCCGGCAGGCTTCATCAGGGCGAGAGTCCCGACCCGCGTATTATAAATGCGGGCGGTGCATTTGTGGAGCCTATCAGGGGCTGCTGTTTTTATGACACCCAGATGGCTTTTACAATTATGCGCGGCGGACATATTGACGCTACGGTGTTAGGCTCGCTTCAGGTTGATGAAGAAGGAAATCTTGCAAGCTGGATGATACCAAACAAGCTTGTTCCGGGCATGGGCGGGTCAATGGACCTTGTGGTCGGGTCAAAAAAAGTTATAGTTGTAATGGAGCACCTGTCAAAAAACCAGATAAAAATTGTTAAAAAATGCAGCCTGCCTCTTACCGCAAGCGCCGAGGTGGATTTAATTATTACCGAAAGATGTGTTTTTGAAGTAACAAAAGACGGGCTTTTAATGACGGAGATTAACCCTTTCTTTACGCTTGAAGATATTAAAAACTCTACGGAGGCTGATTTTAAAATCAGTGAAAACTTAAAAAATATGGATATATAAATAAAGGGCGGCAGTATGAAAAAATTTTTTCTTTTTGCAGCGGCATTTTTTGTTTTTTGCGGCAGTGTTTTTGCCTTTGATGAAGCACAGGTGTTTAAAGAAAAAGGTATTCAAAATAAAATCGACACCATAGGCGCTAAAATCTTAAATGCAAATAAAATTGAAAAAAGGATAATTTTTGTATACGACAATGCGCAGAAAAAATCCAAACTTGACTTGAGCGACTCTGTTACATCACGGCAGGTTGTGGTTTATGATGAAGCTTTTAAATGCGCGCAAAATGATGATGAGCTTGCAGGGTTTCTTGCAAGGGAGATTTTTCTTGCAATGCGTTCTTTTGACGGACATTTTGCGGGCGGTTTAAGCACCGTTCAGGTAAAGGCGGCGCCTAAAAAATATGAAATCGTTGCCGATAAAAGGGCTGTAGATTTAATGGTGAATGCCGGATATGACCCCGTGGGGCTTATTATATATATTCAAAAAACAGCTCCGCAGAAGCGTTTTGACAGATTTTCAAACAGAAATCTTACATCCAAAAGGCTTGCCGTGATTTATGAATATATTTATACAAAATATCCTTATTATCTTTTAAATAATAAATACCTTGAAAATGAGCATTATCAAAACTTTTTGCTGACTTCGCGGCATAACCGTGCAATGCTTGAAGAGAAGATTAAGACAAAATCACGGGAAGAGCTTAATTATGAGTAGAATTATTATTTTGCTTTTTACTTTTGTTTTTAGTATTTCCTGTGTATACTGCGAGTTTTTGCGGGATGATATTGTAAAATATATCCCTCCTGATACTAAAAAACCCGAACAAAATACAAAGTATGACTATACAAATACCGACAGGGTGATAATACCTTTAAAAATTACAGCGCCGATAAAATCCCAAAATGACCTGTATGAGGGTCAGGATGTGTGTTTTGAGATTGCGCGCGATGTCAGATATCAAAATGAAATTATTTTAACAAAGAACACCCCCGTTTATACAAGGGTTGAAACAATTATAAATAGCGGTATGAACGGTATTCCCGCAAGTGTAATATTCGGCAATTTTGAAATTGCGGGAATAGATAAAAACAAACTCAGCACGTGCTTTGAAGTATTTGGTCATGACAGGAGTCTGTGGGTGTTTCCGCTTAAATGGGCGCTGACGCCGCTTCCTCCTACAGGTTCGCTTACAAATTTTATAAAAGGCGGCAGAGTGAGAATTTCTAAAAATAAAGAATTTCATATTTTTTACTATCCGAATTGGGGTATAAAAAGCTGATATGGCATATTGTGAAAGTTTTAAACCGAGAGTGTGCAAAAAATCCCGAATCCTTATTTTAGGCTCAATGCCCGGTGTTAAGTCTTTAGAAGAGCAGGAGTATTATGCACATCCGCAAAACCGCTTCTGGAAACTTGCAGGACTATTGTGCAAGTGTGAGAATATGACTGATTTAAAATACGAAGAGAAAATAAATACTTTTTTAAAAAGCGGTTTTGCCCTGTGGGATGTAATTAAATTTTGTAAAAGAGAAGGCAGTCTGGATTCAAATATATTTGATGAAGTACCAAACGACATACCCTCTTTGCTTGAAAAATATCCGAATATAAAGACAATATGTTTTAACGGAAATAAAGCCTTTTGTGCATTTAAAAAATATTACCCCGATGTTTTAGACACCTTTTGCTGCCGCAGGCTTCCATCGACAAGCCCCGCCAATGCAGGATATACGCTTGAAAAACTCTATAGTGTCTGGAGTGCGGCCGTTTTTTAAAGGGGTTTATAAATCCTTAAATTTTAATTAAATTTTTAAGCTTTTTTGTAAAAAAGAGTAATAATAACATTGTTAAGAGAACAGATGATAATTGAAAGGAGTTAATTATGAAATTTTTAATTAAAAAATCACCTGACAATTTTATCAAATCGGTTAACGATGAAATAAGCTCTATTTTAAACCGCAACTTTGACAGCTTTTTCCCTGAGTATATTTTAAATGAAGAGGGTGAAGAAAAATATGCAATGCCGGTTGAAATCCACGAAAAAGATACGCAGTATGATATAAAAGCGGAATTGCCGGGCGTTAAAAAAGAAGACCTTGATATTGATATAGATAAAAACTATTTAACTATTAATGCCGTAAGAAAAGAAGAACACAGAGAAGATACCAAGGGCTATAGAAAATCCGAATTTAAATACGGAGAATTCTCAAGAACCGTTTATTTCCCGCAGGAAATTGATACCGATAAAACAAAAGCCAAACTTGAAGGCGGCGTTTTGGCTATAAGTGCTCCTAAACTTGCGGCACAAAAGAACAATACGAAAAAATTATCGGTTGAATAACCTTAAAAGCCGGATGAGCAACCCCCTGTTTTTTAGGGGGTTGTTTTTACAAACATTTTTTGAGCTGCGAAATTATATCATCAAGGGTTTTAAGTTTATCCGTATTTGATTCGGCAAGAAGCTTTACTATATTGCTTTCAAAATTTTCAGGCAGTATTTTACAGTTTTTCAGTGCATAGTTTATAAGTTTTTTCTCACCGGGGTGTAAAAGTTCATTTAATGCAAAAATTATGTCGAAATAACTCGCCATAAATGCTGAAATTCTGTGGTTTATGCTGTTTATGTCATTTCTTTTCAGTGCTTTTTGAATTTGTTCATAATACGAAGCAAACGGCTTGTCTTTTAAAAGCATAAGATTTCTTTTTATTATATTTTGTTTAAGTTCTGCGGGGTATCGGGTATTTAGCTTGTTTTTCAAATCCGCAAGCCAATTATTTTTGTCATATATTGTCTTGCAGTTTTTAAGTGTAAATAAAAAACAGGTTGTGTAGCCGTTTGAAGGATAATGCCCTTCCCAGATGTTTTCGACATTATCCTCCATTTGTTTTGTGCTAAAATACATTACATCAAGCTGGCGGTTCATTTTGTCGACAAAAAATTCATCCCCGGGGCCAAAGTACTCGCAGCCTGCTTCATATTTTGAAGAATATTTTTTTATTAATTCAATTCTTTCTCTAAGCGGTATTTGTCCGTTTGTGAAAACATATATGTCAATATCAGAGCTTTCATCAGAAGTATTTACCGAGGTTGAACCGCCCGCTGCCACGGCTTGCACGGCGGGAAATTCCGTAAATCTTTTTATAATTTTATCGAACACTTCATTTATCATGACACCTTCAAACTTTGCGGGGTAAAAATGTAAAATACCTTGTAAAATTCGGAGAGGGGGGGATTCGAACCCCCGGTGGAGTTGCCCCCACACAAACGTTCCAGGTTTGCACCTTAAACCACTCGGACACCTCTCCAAAAGGTATGCAATAATAATACCCGAAGCAAAAATGAATGTAAATACGAAGAAAATTATTTTAAAATAAAATGAAGCCAATTATGGCTTCATTTTATTGGTGGAGGTTAGGAGACTCGAACTCCTGACCCTCTGCGTGCAAAGCAGATGCTCTACCAACTGAGCTAAACCCCCGTATTCAATTTTCAATTGCCGCGGGGCGCGAATTTGCCTTGCGACATTTTTTATGCTAGCAAAGACAAAAAAAATAATCAATACATTTTTAAAATTTTTTCAAAAATTTTTTACAGAAAATGCAATTTTTTATTTTCACGCGCATTTGTATTTTTAAGTATGAAAAGCTCTACTTGTATTTATAAGTGTAATTTTCCCCGGATTTCGCGCATGCAAAAGCCTGATAAAGGCGTGTATTTAGGTTTTATGGGGAAAAATACCTGCAAAAGCTCCCCTCACCCTTCTTTTACTTCAAAAAATAAAGATGCGGATGATCCGCTTATGAGTTTTTTGAGTTATCTCGGCACAATTAACAGAGAAGTTGTTATACCTGACGATAAATATGATGACCCTGATTTTGAGCCCGATTCTGTCTGGCAAAAACTCGAAAAGACAAAAAATCTGCCTGATATTTATGATTTAAAAATAAGAAAAATCGACTTTTTAGAGAAAAACGGGCTTGAGGATATGCCGTTGAATTTAAAACAGGAGCCTGAAAACTTTTTTATTAAAATAAAAGGCTATGGCAGAGATTACGACTGGGCAAAATACGTTGCGCAGAGTGCAAATTATGCTTCGTTGATGATTAGAAATAAAGCCTCTTTTGACGAGGTTTTAAACCTTATTGCGGATGATTATTCCAACTGTTCTTTTTTAAATGTTAAATCTATGAGTGATTTTCAAAAGGCGGAACTCGCCGGCGTTTCAAGGCTCAAAGACGGTGCAGGCAGCTGTCTTATGACCCCCTTTGACCTGAGCGGGGTTAAATATGGCGCGTACGGCGAAATTTATGCCAAAAAGGCGCTTAATGCTTCAAAAAGTTCACTTGCAAAGACTTTTTGTGTCAAAACCCCTGCAGGATATCCTGATTTTGCGCCGACAAGAATAGTTTATTATCAAAACTCGAAAAACGGGAAGCTCGTGCATACACTTGGGGGTGTTGAGCCTTCACTTCGCTATTCAAGGGAAATATACGATAATCTTGTCAAAAACTATACCGGCAAAAAATTGAACAAAAAAGAAGAAAAAGAGGCTGTCAGAAAAATTGCGGCAATGCACTGGCTTCTGACGCACGGTGTCCCCTATTTTCGCGGATCTGACGCTATCATAAATATTTTTATAAAGAGTCTTTTTAATGCTCTGGGTTTTGAGCTTAAGGGCCCAAAAGAGGGTGTAAGCTTTGACCTTGAAGCTTATTGCAGCGAGCTTAACGAGTATGTCAGAAAATACCCTTCACTCTATGAGAGCGAGCCTAAATACGTCTTATAGTTTATTTTAAGGCTTTAAAAATGTGCTAAAATAAACCCATGCAAGAATTTAAAAAGCCTCTTATAAGCCTTATCGTTACCTGTCATAATCTCGGCAAGTATCTGCCCGAGTGTATAAAAAGCATTGAAAATCAGAGTTATAAAAACTTTGAAATTATTATTGTGGACGATTTTTCGGACGCCGGGACAAAAGAGGTAATTGAGAAGAATTACAAAAATAAAAATGTAATTTCAAAGTTTTTTAATACGTCTGACATAAGGGTTATCGAAACAGGGAAAAATGAAGGGCAGATGGGGGCTTTCCTTACGGGGCTTAAAGTTTCGCGCGGAGAGTTTGTATGTATGATAGATGCGGATGATGTCCTGCTTGAGGATTATCTCTCAGTTTTACTTCAGGCACATATGCGTGTTAGTGTTGCTTTTGTAAGCGCCGCACAGATGGAAATTGATGAAAACTCAACCATACATTGTCTAAACTCCGTTGCTTCGCCCGCTTTTAAAAATTGCGGCGGAGTTTATAAAAAGTTGGAGGCGGATGAGATTTTCAACACGGATTTTGAAGACTTTGAAGTTAAAAAAATAACAAACCGCGAGTGTCCTTTTGGCGCGTGGTGCTGGAATCCGTCCACTTCTGCCATGATGAGAAGAAGCGCGCTTGAATTTTTATTTTTATTTAAAAATGTGGAGCGTTATAAAACTGGTGCGGATAAGTTTATTTTCTCGTTTTTGCACTTAATAGGCTCAAGTGCCACGGTATCAAGACCGCTTTTTGCATACAGACGCCATGGCGGCAACTGCTCGGGTACGAACCCCGTTATGGGTGATTTTCGCTACCTTAAGCCGGAATCGGTAGACAGACTTATTAAATGGAATAAAAATCTGCACTTTGACACGCTTGATTTTATAATTAAAAACTATTCTTATTTCTGTGCGCGTTTAAACTCCATGAATACAAAAAAACTCATATTTAAAATAATATTTTCGTTTAATTTTTTAACAATAAAAAAAGCGCTTAAGGCGCTTTTGTATAAATTTTGTTAAACTTTTAAATCAATCAGGTCGCCGTTTTTTGAAGGGTCATGCTTCTGCATTTTGAGTGCTTCCTGATAAAGAATACCTTCGTTATCTTTGATAACGCTGTTATAGGAATTCCTTGCATTGAGAGGGTCATGATTTGCACTTATGCCCTTAAAACTTGTTGAATTTTGAGGTTTCATTTTAATAGGTTCAATCACGTCCTGCCTCCTTCGAGTATATAAAACCCGAACATAAATTTTCTTGCCACATTATCAATACCTTCTAAATATATTTTAACATATTTTTTATAATAATTAAATATCCGATTTGAATTTTTTCTGTCATTCATTTATTATTTAGAAGATGAGTTTTATGTTTCGTTTGACGCCTTATCTTTTTTTGATACCCGCATTTGTAATTCTGGGGGTGTTCTTTTTTATACCTTTTGTTCAAACGATTCACCTGAGTTTCTTTGATTATTCAAAAGACATCTACAATCCGCAATTCGCATCGTGGGCTAATTATGTTTATCTTTTGAAAAATCCTCAATTTTTAAAGACTATTTTAAACACGTTTTATTTTCTTATTCTCTGTGTGCCTTTTCTTGTTATTTTTCCGCTTTTTCTTGCGGTGCTCTTAAATACAAAAATACACGGTAAGACGCTTTATAAACTTATAATCTATCTGCCTGTTGTTGTATCTATAGTTGTGGTTGCAATAGCCTTTAAATGGCTTTACGCTCCCGAGGGGCTTTTAAATTATTTCCTTGAAATACTGCATATAAAACCTGTAGGCTGGCTTTCAGACCCTAAATTTGCAATGATGTCGGTAGCGCTTGTGACAATTTTTAAGGGTGTGGGGTATTATATGATGATATACCTTGCGGCATTAACGGGCGTACCCAAGGAATTGTATGATGCGGCGGATGTTGACGGCGCTTCGTCTTTTCAAAAACATATGAATGTAACCGTGCCGCATATCATGCCGACCATTGCCCTTGTGTCTACTATAAGTTCTATTTCCGCCCTGAAAGTTTTTGTTGAAATCTATGTTATGACGCGCGGCGGCCCGCTTGACTCTACAAAGACAATTGTTTATTACATATATGAAAGAGCTTTTGAAAATCTTGATTTGGGAATAGCATCCGCTGCGGCGGTTATACTGCTTGTTGTGGTAATGGCTTTCTCGCTAATTAATATTTTTGTATTTGAAAGGAAAAAATACGGACTGTGATTAAAAATTTTTTCAAAGGATTATCTGCGCATATAATTTTAATTCTGGTCTGCATTTTATCCCTGCTGCCTTTTATCTGGCTGCTCTCTACTGCCCTTAAAGGCGCACAGGAGAATATTTTTCAATATCCGCCCGAGTTTTTGCCAAAGTTCCCGACACTTGATAATTTTAAGGAAGTCTTAAGACTTGTGCCTATAGTGGGCTATGTTGTGAACAGCTTTATTGTTGCGGCTTTTACGGTGGTTTTAAATTTAATCCTCTCTGCTATGGCGGCTTATCCGCTTGCAAGGATGGAATTTGCGGGCAAAAAAATCGCCTTTTTTGCCGTGCTTGCGACTATTATGGTGCCTTTTCAGGCAATAATGCTTCCTGTTTATATTATTACACTTAAGCTGAATCTGGTGGATTCTTACGGGATAATCCCGGGGTTTATGGGAATGATTCTGCCTTTTGCGGTAAATGCGTTTGGTATTTTCCTCTTAAGACAGGCATTTTTATCCATACCTAAAGAACTTGAAGAAAGTGCGGTAGTTGACGGCTGTTCATCTTGGCAGATATTTTTTAGGATACTTTTGCCGATGATTAAGCCTTCGCTTGCCGTTCTTGCAATTTTTACGTTTATCGGAAGCTGGGGCGATTTTCTCTGGCCGAGCATTGTCCTGACAAATGAAAAACTCTTTACGCTTCCTGTTGGCATAAACAATTTGCAGGGTGCATTCAGCGCAAACTACAGGCTCATTGCCGCAGGCTCGATGATATCAATTGTGCCCATTGTGGTATTTTTTGTGTCTTTGCAAAAATATTTTATATCAGGTGCAAACGAAGGCGCGGTTAAGGGGTAGAGCCTGTGTCCGATATGTTTTCAAGAAATGAAATGTACTGGGGCGAAGATTTTCAAGAGTATTTGAAATCGGTGCATATTGCACTTTTTGGTCTGGGCGGTGTCGGAGGATATGCACTTGAGGCTTTGTGCCGCGCGGGTGTCGGGAATGTAACCATAGTCGATTTTGATACGGTATCAAAAAGCAATATTAACAGGCAGATATTAGCGCTGAATTCCACGGCGGGTCAAAAGAAAACAAAAGCTGCCCTTGAGCGTATAAAAGATATAAATCCTGACATAAATGTCAGAGTTTTTGATGATTTTTATGACGGCTCCCAAAACGATGAGATTTTTTCCTGCGGGGTTGATTTTACGGTAGATGCTATTGATACACTGCGCGCTAAAATAGGGCTTTTAAAATATTGCAGAGAAAATAACATAAATGTCGTGACTTCTCTCGGTGCAGGCAACAGACTTGACGCTTCAAAGCTTGTGCTGACTGATATTTCTCAGATAAAATCAAATTGTTCTTTTATAAAAAATGTTCTCTTAAGGCTTAAAAAAGAAGGCATTGAAACTAACTTGCCCGTTGTCTGGAGCATGGAGCGCCCAAAGTCATTAAAAAAAGTAAAGACGGTTGAAAAAATATTAAAAAACAGCGGAGAGGAGATTGAAATCACGAAATTCACTCCGGCTTCGACCCCTGTGGTGCCTGCGCTAAGCGGACTTTTGTGCGCCAATTATGTTATTAATTTTTTGTATTGTAAATTCGGCTCAAATTAATACCAAAGTGTTAATCCCCGCGGGCGATAAAAAGCATTTTAAAATAGTGTAAGATATATATGTGAGTCGATGAAACTACCTGTCATCTATATTCGGGGTTGCGATAAAAGATTTTTGGACGGGTTCAAAATGTTTGGTCGGCTCGCTTTTTTATGTTTGAATTTACCGTTAAGAGATTTATGAGTAGGCAATTTTCCCTGCTGTCTTGTTTTTATATATTTATAGGAAAAGGCAGGGTATGTTGTGGATTTAGTTAATTTATCGCAGGCGAACAATAAGTATTTAATCACAGGCGAAAACAAAGCACCGCAAGTTGGGGCGCAGGCTCAAACACAAATACAGCCGCAGGTTCAACCTCAAGCACAGCCGCAGGCTCAGAGTGAACCTGTTCGGGAAGAAAGCGGAGATAAAAAACTTCTCGGCGCACTTGCCGCACTCGGTGCCATTGCTGCGGCAGGAGTCGGTATAGCTCTTGCAGTTAAAAAAGGCAAAAACCCCGCAAAAGCACTGTCTGATATTAACTTTAATAAAGGAGTCGCTAAATTAAATAACGGTAAAAACTACACAGGCATTATTCAAGACACTCTTAAAAACGGCGATAAAATTACTTTGGAATATGCTGACGGCATTCTTAAAAAATCAACAAGAAGCGGCAGGCAAAGTTTTGAAAAAGTTTATCAAACCCTTGAAGACGGTTCAAAAACTGTGGTTAAAACCAATGGCGACAATGCTATCGGAATAAACGTAACAGAAATTCAAAACAATGTTAAAAAAGCTCAAAAAGATTTAAAAGAACTAATAGATAAAAAAGATGAATTAAATATAACTGAATTTAAAAAACAAGCCGATACAATTACATTCAAATCCAAAAAACAACAGAATGAAATTAATGACATTTTAAATCAAAAACAAAAAGTCCTTGATGAGAAAAAAGCCGAAGAAGCTGCCCGAAAGGCAAAAGAAGAAGCGGCACGGAAGGCTGAAGAAGCCCAAAAGGGTTTTGGAGCAAAAACGCTTAAAGCAAGTGCGGCTGAAAATATTAGAATGTGGTTGCAGACAAAAGTAAAAAACATCCGATATGGGGAATTGAGGAAGATTCTATAGAATGTCAGGCTAAAGATAATAAATATTTTACGGTTGATGAAAAGGATTACATTGACTTTCATCGCTTTATAGATGATTGTAATCAATCCTTAAGGAAGATTTCCGCAGGGGAAAAATTAGGCGAGCTGAATATTGGCGGAGTAGTAATTTCCGTAAATGTGCAAATGGATTCCATAAGTAAGCATTGTGCGCGTTTTGATGAATTGTATAACACTGCTGTTCCAACTCAAAAAGCTATGCAAGTTTCTCGTTGCGTTAATTCGGGAAAATTATCTGACGGTACGGATTTGCTTGATTTATTAAAAAAATCAAAACAAGGTGATATAATCACACCTGATTCGGGCTATGGCTTTGCCTTTGTACATAATGATATTCGAAATCTAGTGAAAAATAATTACAAAGGAAGACAAATTAACTATGAAATATTAATTCCCGAAGGAGCAAAAATCCCGCGTCATAGTGCTGCAGAAATTATTTTGCCAAGAAATGCTCAATATGAAGTGGTTGATATAAAACCAAAAGATGATGGCGTTATCGCATATCTAAAATATATAATTCAATAAAACATCAAATATTTGGAAGTATAACTGTAGTAAATAAAAGATAAATTCTGATTTTGCATGCCGGCTTCTTTTTGAGTATAATTAAGCAAAAAAGGAGCGGCGGGATTTTGGAAAGATTTGTCGGAATTATAGGAATAATCATTATTTTGGGCATTTGTTATCTTATGTCCAATAACAGGCGTGCAATAAGTTTAAAAACGGTTTTATCAGGGCTTGCACTCCAGTTTTTGCTTGCGGTATTTATTCTGACGGTTCCTGCCGGGCAGAAAATAATCTCGGGTGTGGCTAAGTGTATTGAGAAAATTTTATACTTTGCAAATTCCGGCGGGGATTTTGTTTTCGGTTTTTTAAACGATTCGCCTGAAAAAATCGATGCTATGTTTTATGAAGGTGCAAATTTCCTTTTTGCAACAAAGCTTGTAATCACTATAATTTTTGTTCTTGCAATAGTAAATATTCTCTACCATTTCGGCATAATGCAGAGAGTTGTGCAGTTTTTTGCAAAGATTATGTATAAGATAATGAATGTATCGGGTGCCGAGGCTCTTTCTAACATTGCAAGCGCATTTGTGGGGCAGGTTGAAGCACAGATACTTATCCGCCCTTACCTTGCAACTGCTACAAAATCCGAGCTTTTAGCCTCTATGACAGGCTCCATGGCATGTATTGCGGGCGGTGTTATGGCAATATACATTGCAATGGGCGTGGATGCCAAGTTTCTGCTTGCCGCAAGCATTATGGCTGCCCCCGGGGCGCTTGTGGTTTCAAAAATAGTTTTCCCTGAAACCGAAGAGTCCAAGACTAAAGACGAAGTGAAAATCGATATAAAAAGCCCCTATGTTAATTTAATTGACGCCATAGCCCACGGTGCTTCCGACGGGATGAGGGTTTCACTAAATGTTATAGCTATGCTTATAGCGCTTCTTGCCTTAATTGCAATGATTGACTGGAGTTTGGGGCACCTCGGGTTGTTTTTGCACAATGTTTTACATATAAACCTCTCATTTATTGACCTTGCTCATTTGAATTTAAAATCTATTCTGGGGCTTATTTTTTCATTCTTTGCGCTTATTATGGGTGTTCCTTTTGCGGACGCCTCAAGTGTAGGGGCTTTAATGGGCGAAAAGCTTGTTTTAAATGAGTTTCTTGCATACACGGATTTAGTGAGCCTGCAGGGGATTATAACGCACAAGGCTGAAGTCATAGCGAGTTTTGCACTATGCGGTTTTGCAAACTTCGGCTCGGTTGCAATTCAAATAGGCGGAATAGGCGAACTTGCGCCGTCAAGGCGAAAAGACCTTGCAAGGCTGGGTATAAAGGCACTTGTCTGTGGTACTTTTGCTTCTTACATTTCGGCTTGTATGGCGGGAATTTTACTGGGATGAAAATTGTCGACAGAATTTTAAAAATTAAAACGCCAAAACTGCCTCCGGAGAATGCTTTTATGGAAAAAAGCATAAAAGAAGCCGGAATTGACCCGATAAGGTGGGCGGTGATTGAAGTTGAAGGCGATATTTTAACCGTAAGCGCCGCAGGGTATGAAATTTAGATATGTTTTTCTTTGGCGCTGATTCTTGCGATTGCTTTTGCAAGTGCAAATTGCGCCCTTAAAATGTCGTCTTTTTCGTTTCTTGCGTTTATTCTTGCAAGTGCGCGCTCTTTTGCGGCATTTGCGCGCGCGAGATCTATATCATCCCCGAGTTCCGCTATATCTGTTAAAATAGTTGCTTCATTTTCGCTGAACTGCAAAACGCCTGCCATTGTTGTAATACAGGTAGGTACTTTGTTTTCAACTATTTTTGTAACGCCTATATCAAGAGCACAGACAATCGGAATGTGATTGGGCAAAATACCAAGGCGCCCGTCGGTGCTTTGTACGTAGAGTTCATCTATATCGCGCTCAAGTACGACTTTTTCATGTGTGATTATTTTAAATTTTATTTTGTTTGAATTTTCATTCATAGGTTTTTTACCTAAACCGCTGATGTCATTTGTTTAGCTTTTTCAACAGCGTCTTCAATTGTGCCTACCATATAAAATGCCTGTTCGGGCAGGTCGTCGTGTTTGCCGTTGATTATTTCGCTAAAGCCTTTAATTGAGTCTTCAAGTTTTACGTATTTGCCTTTTGTGCCCGAGAACTGTTCTGCCACAAAGAAAGGCTGGGAGAGGAATCTCTGAATTTTTCTTGCACGGTTAACCGTAAGTTTATCTTCTTCGGAGAGTTCATCCATACCAAGAATTGCAATAATATCCTGCAGGTCTTTATATTTTTGAAGAATTTCAAGAACTTTCTTGGCTGTTTCATAGTGTTCCGTGCCGATGATATTGGGGTCAAGCGCTCTTGAACTTGATTCCAGAGGATCGGCAGCGGGATAAATACCTAAAGACGCAATTTGACGTGATAGTACCGTTGAAGCGTCAAGGTGGGTAAATGTAGTTGCAGGAGCAGGGTCAGTCAGGTCATCGGCAGGAACGTAAATTGCCTGAACCGATGTAATGGAGCCCTCTTTGGTGGATGTAATGCGCTCCTGAAGTTCGCCCACTTCCTGTGCAAGCGTCGGCTGATAGCCTACTGCCGAAGGCATACGTCCAAGAAGCGCCGAAACCTCGGAACCTGCCTGTACAAAACGGAAAATGTTATCAATAAACAAGAGCACATCCTGTTTTGCAACATCACGGAAGTATTCAGCCGATGTCAGGGCGGAAAGCCCTACTCTCATACGTGCTCCCGGAGGTTCATTCATCTGTCCGTAAATAAGTGCTACTTTATCAAGTACGCCCGATTCCATAAATTCATTATAAAGGTCGTTGCCTTCGCGCGTTCTCTCGCCCACGCCGCCAAAAACCGAAACACCGTCGTGCGCCATTGCGATGTTGTGGATAAGCTCCTGAATAAGTACCGTCTTTCCGACACCCGCGCCGCCAAAGAGCCCGATTTTACCGCCTTTTTGATAAGGCATTAAAAGGTCGATAACTTTAATCCCTGTTTCAAGGATTTCAATATTTGTATTCTGCTCGGTCAGCTTGGGCGATTCTCTGTGAATGGGAAGATAATCGGACGCTTCTATACCGCCTTTGTTATCAACGGGTTCGCCCAGAACGTTTGTAATTCTGCCCAATACGGCTTTGCCGACGGGAACTTTAATGGGTTCCTTTGTGTTGACAACTTTCATTCCGCGTCTTAAGCCGTCGGTCGATGACATTGCAACCGAGCGGATAGTATTTTCGCCCAGAAGCTGCTGCACCTCTGCAGTTGTTTTCTCTCCGTTATCGGAGAAAATATTTAATGCGTCATAAATCTCGGGCAGATTGCCGTGAGGAAACTCAACGTCAATAACAGGCCCTATTATTTGAACTATTATGCCTTCATTTTCATTTAATGCCGTATCAGTCATATAACTACCTCTAATTGTCAAGATAAGATAATTATATGAGAAATTTTTGTGTTTTTGTTAAAAAATAAACTAATTTCAACCGTTTGGATTAGTCAAGGTAAAACACCGTAACCACTTTGTGCGAATCTTCCGCAAAGTCAACGGCTTTATGAAGAGTGTTTGAAGTGTGCGAAAGGAAGCAAATTAACTGCTGGCATTCGCTGATTATTTCTCTGTTACAGATTCTTGAGGCGTCAGCAAGAGTCATCATGGCGCGGTCGGGATGTTCGATGATATTGGGAACACCTATAAGCTGGTCTTGCACGTCAGAGGGCTGCTGGCCTATTGTCTGGGGAAGAATAACTTTTAACTTATCGGGATTTGCTTTCATAGCACCCCTTATGGCTGCGGCATTTGTACCTGATGAGCCTCCGGAGGTGATTATTGTATTGCCCTGCATAACAAGGCTTGTTGTGAGCGTTTCGATTATCTGCTGATGGGTAATTGTGAGGTTGCGGCTGCCTATAATAGCTATCCTTTTGGCGCTTTGCCTTATGGTTGCAAGCTCCTGAGCCAGTGCGTCTACTTTGTGAATATCATCATCAGAAACTTTGTCTAAATCGTCAAGAGGTACCACGATGGATGGTTGTCGGTTTTCTTTTTCGTTTTCGCTCATTTAATTTCCCTGTTATCTGTTTTTATATTATAATGTTAATAATACCATGACTTTGCCCATTTTGGGAAGTCCTTAACAATTTTAGAGGAAGTTTTTTACAAATGATTGCAAATAAATCGTTCTTAAGCGGACTAAATGAACAGCAGAAGCAGGCAGTAGAGGAAAAATTCGGCCCAATTCTGGTGCTTGCGGGTGCAGGCAGCGGCAAGACAAAAGTTTTAACCTCCCGCATTGCAAACCTTGTAGAATCGGGTGTTAATCCTTATGATATCCTTGCGGTTACATTTACCAATAAAGCCGCAAAAGAAATGCAGCAAAGGCTTTCAAATTACCTCGGCGAAGATGTTGTCAGGCGCATGTGGGTGGGAACTTTTCACAATATCTGCGGCAGAATTCTAAGAAGAGATTTGGAAAACTACAAAACAAAAGACGGCAGAAGCTGGGATAATAATTATGTAATCTACGATGATACCGATACAAAAACGGTTATTAAAAACGCGCTCAAGAAATTAAATCTCGATGAAAAAAGTTTTGACCCCAAAATGATAAAATCGGTCATATCTAATGCCAAAAATAAAATGCAGGACGCATATGCTTTCTCAACAACAGCGCGCGATTATCAATCCGATAAAATAGCGCAGGTTTATTACGAATATGAAAAACAGCTTTCTCTCAACAATGCTCTTGACTTTGATGATATGCTTATGCTGAGCGTAAATCTTTTAAAAGAAAATCCCGGAGTAAGAGAAAAGTACGCGAACCGCTTTTTGCATATTCTGGTGGATGAGTTTCAGGATACAAACAAGGCGCAGTATGATTTAATAAATATGCTCTATCCCTCCGACGGCTCAAAAGACACTATAGGAAGCCTCTGTGCCGTGGGTGATGTTGACCAGTCTATTTATTCCTGGCGCGGAGCGGATTTTAAGATTATTCTTAACTTTCAAAAAGACTATAAAAACACAAAACTTATTAAACTGGAGCAAAATTACCGCTCTACGGCAAATATTCTTGACGCGGCCAATGCCGTTATAATAAACAATAACGAGAGAATGGAGAAAAATCTCTATTCCCAAAAGGGCTCGGGGTCAAAGATTAAAACCTTTGAGGCGGGCGATGACTATGAAGAGTCAAGCTATATTGCGGGCAAAATAAGGAATCTGGGCGTAAGTCTTGATGATATTGCCGTTTTATACCGTACAAACGCACAGTCGCGCGGAATTGAAGAAGCGCTTATGTCAAATTCCATTCCGTATAAAATCGTGGGCGGTTTAAAGTTCTATGACCGTAAGGAAATTAAAGACATAATTGCCTATTTAAAACTTATCTACAACCATGATGACTCTGCAAGTTTAAGAAGAATAATTAACACCCCTAAACGCTCCATAGGTGATACTACGGTAAATAAACTTGCCGCTATAGCCGATGAAAGAGAGTGTTCGATTTTTTATGTACTTGATGATATTGAAAACCTTGACGACTTTAATGCCGCGACAAAGGCGCGCTTAATTGCTTTCAGGGATATGATAAAAGAATTTTCACGCAATCAAAATTCCGTAGAACTGTCGGAATTTGTACCCATCGTGCTTGAGCGCTCGGGGTATATGGCGGAATTAGGGGAAGAAAATTCCATTGAATCCCAGTCAAGAATTGAAAACCTGCAGGAGTTTGTAAACGTGGTAAGAGAATTTGAAGCGGACGAGTTTCTGGGGGATGAAGAGGATGATTTGGGGCTTTTAGGAAACTTCCTCTCGCAGGTTGCGCTGGTATCGGATATCGACCAGTTAAACGAAGATGATAAGTCGGTTACTCTTATGACTCTGCATGCCGCAAAGGGTCTTGAATTTCCTGTGGTGTTCCTTGCGGGGCTTGAGGAGGGTATGTTTCCGCACTCAAGAAGCATTGCCTTTGGCGCGCCCTCGGGCGAACTTGAAGAAGAACGCAGGCTTATGTATGTCGGAATCACCCGTGCCAAGGATGATTTATATTTAAGCTGGGCGCAAAGGCGTCGTATCTGGGGGGACATTAAGTATTTCCCCAAAAGCAGATTTGTAGATGAAATCCCGGGGAATCTGCTTGAGGACGATAACTCGGCGCCAAGAAGAGCATACAGAGAAGATGACGGAGATTACCGCCGTTCCACATTTAAAAGTGCGGCAAATAAAATTAAAGAAAAAAGAGAGTTTAATTCCTCATCCGCTTCTGCTTTTACTAAATCTTCAAGCTCCGGCGGCGGGCTTTCAAACAATCTTGCTTCAAGTTTGAAAAATATCAAAAAGCCTGCGGCGCAAAGCGTTCAAAGGAGTGAAAACAAGTCTTTTGTCGTTAAGAAAAAAACCTCGGCCCCGCAAGGCTCTGCAGGAAATGAAAAACAGCAAAGCCAGAATATGGCGGATGCTATAGCAAGATGCAAAGCTATGGCAAAAAGCCCTGCACAGAGCGCGCAAAAGCCCTCTTTTAATACGTTTAAAACAGGCACCAGAGTGTTTCATCCGCATTTTGGCATAGGGCATATTCTTGAAGTCGAAGGAGAAGGGCTTAGTGCTTCTTATAAGGTGGATTTTGCAAAAAACGGGGTTAAAACTGTGGACGCCTCAATAGGCGGGCTAAAAACCTTCTAGTCTTCGCCGATTTCTTTTCTTATGCCGTATTTAATTTCAAGTACATCCGTGCCCAGAGCCTCAAGGACTTTCATAGCGAGACATTCCTTCTGGCGGGTTATGGCATAGAGCAGGTTTTCAGACACTATTTTTGTTTTATTATGTGATTTTGCAATTTCATAGGCGCATTCAAGTGCTTTTTTTGCGCGCGGGGTGTACTCAAATGTCCCCTCATACGGCTCGCTGCCGCAGCCGACAAGTTTTTCGACTTCATATCTGGCATCTTTCAGTGTAATGCCCAGTTTGTGCAGGGCAGATGCGCCAAGACCCGTACCGTGCGCCAGAATGCCAAGCAGAAGCATTTCGGTGCCGATATTAGAGCGGTTAAGGTTCTGCGCCTCTTCGCGTGCAAACCTCAAAATAGAGAGCATTTCAGGCGCTTTGCCGGTTATTTCTTTTGTCACTTTTTCTTCAAAGTTTTCGGTGTCGCCTATTGAATCCTTTAAAATATGGTATGCAATACCTGTTTTTGTTTTTATCAAGCCCAGAATTATATGCTCGGGCTTTATTTCCACACTGCCCAGTTCGCGCGCGGTATCTATTGCAAGAAGCATTGCTTTAAAGGCATTCGGGGTAAAAATTATTTGTTTTTCAGAGTTTTCAAACTCCGCACTTCGTGAAGAGAAATTTTGCAATTTTTCAATAAACATATCCCTGTCGATACCGTTTTTACTTAGAAATTTTGTAATTTCATAGTCGTTATTTTCAAGGATTGACTGCAAAATCTGCTCCGTGCCCAAAATCTCATACCCGCAGGTGGAGAGTTTTGAAGCGGCATTGTTTAAGATTTCTTCCACATTTTTTTCTTTGAAAAAATTGTTAATGTTTGAAAGGGTAGGGTTTGTTGATTCTACAATATTTTCAGGGTGTTCAAAGTCTTCGTTTGAATTTTTATCCAGCAGCCTTGTAAGGTTTGAAACTATTTTTTCCTCGTCAAGGTCAAATTCTTTTATGATTTTATAAGCACCCGAATTTTTGGAAGAAAAAAGCGCAAGTGCTATGTGCTGGGGCATAATAAAGCGGCTTTTGTATTTTTTTGCAAGCGCAAGAGTTTCATCGAGAATACTTTTTGCGCTCTGGCTGAAAGTCACCTCATGGCAGCCCGAGGGGTTAATTTTTGCGCCTATTGAAAAACTTATTTTCTCAATCAGTTTTGAGCGCTCGATTTTGTCAAAATTTAAAATTTTTGCCTGAACGCCTTTTGTCTGGATATATAAAGCCAGAAGCAAATGTTCGGAGCATATTCTGTAGTGTCCGAGTCTTACGGCTTCTTCCTGCGCCTGGGTCACAATCTCTATGGCTTTTTGCGTAAACCTTTCAAACATGTTTTAATTTTAACCTAAATTTTGGTGCTTGTATAGATGATTATAAAATAATTGTAACAGGTCCGCAATTTACAAGCGACACATCCATATGTGCCGCAAAAACGCCTGTTTTCACGCTTAAACCGGAAGCCGTAAGTATCTGCACAAATTTTTCATAGTACTCTTTTGCGGTTTTCGGCTCTTTTGCGTTGTCAAAAGACGGGCGGGTACCCTTTTTGCAGTCGGCGCATAGTGTAAACTGTGACACTACAAGAATTTCGCCTCCGGTATCACATACGGATTTATTCATTTTTCCGTTTTCATCCTCAAAAATCCTCAGTTTGAGCAGTTTTTGCGCGTAATATTCAAGCATATCTTCGCTGTCGTCTTTTTCAACGCCAAAGAGCACTAAAAGACCTTTTTGAACTGATGAATAAAGTTTATTATCTATCGTAACCGACGCTTCTTTAACTCTTTGCACAACAAGTTTCATATTTTCTCCTTAATATTTAAAACCCTAAAACCGACTTTTTTATTTGTCAAGTTTTAGGGTTTTAAAGTTATGTATTTTAGAAACTAGTTTTTCATGTCTTTAATGGAAAGACCGATTCTGTGTTCCTGGGGAGTGAATTTTTTGATTAATACTTCAATTTCATCACCCAGATTGAACATTTGATTTACATTAACGTATTCATCGGATATTTCGGATGAAGGCAGGAGTGCTTCAACGCCGGGGTAGATATTGATGAATGCGCCAAAAGACGTGATTTTATTTATTGTGCCTTTGATGATGTCGCCTTCTTTAAATTTGTCTGCGATTTCATCCCAGGGGTTTGCGCCCATTCTTTTTAAAGACAGGGAGATTCTTTTGAGTTCTTCGTCGATTTTGATAACTTTAACCTGAATTTTTTGTCCTAAAGTAACAACATCGGAGGGGTGTTTAATTCTTTCCCAGCTGATTTCAGAGATGGGAAGAAGACCGTCAATACCGTTTATGTCGACAAACGCACCGAAATCAGCGATTCTGACGATTTCACCTTCAACGACTTCATCAACTGCAAGACGTGATATAACTTCGTCTGCAACCATTTCTCTCTGCTGCGTGTAAACCTGTCTTTGAGAGAGGATAAGTTTGTTTCTTTTAGGATCGGCTTCAAGAATTTTAACTTCGATTTCCTGACCGATTTGCGTGTCGGAGGGCGAGCCTGTTCTCAATTGCGAAGAAGGTATGAAGCCTCTTAAGCCTTCAACCTCTGCGATTAAGCCGCCTTTAACGGTAGAAACGATTTTTGCATTGACATTTTCGTTATTTGCTTTGATGTCGGAGAGTTTTTGCCATGCTTGCGCGCAGGAAAGTTTTTTAAGCGACAGAACGGCAACTTCGTCATCTTCTTCGTCTTTCATAACGTAAAATTCTTTTTCATCCCAGAGTTTAATAACTTCATCGGGGTTTTTGTCCGAAAAGTTTGAAACTTCGCGGTTAGGCAGGAATGCCTCGGTTTTTGCGCCGATATCAACCAGATATCCGTCTTTTTCTTTTTTTACAACTACACCCTTAACAACGTCTGCAACGTTAAGTTTGTATGTGTAGCTGTCTTCAAGCATTTTCTCAAATTCTTCTCTTGAGATACTTTCTGTTGTTGTCATTTATTTTCTCCTTTCGATAATTTTTCAATAACTTTATTTATTATGTAATCAGGGGTGGAGGCCCCTGCGGTAACGCCTATGTTTTTTGCTTTTTCGATTATGTCTTTGTATGAATCAAGTTCTCCGTCGGTTTCTATGTGAATTGTGCGGGTAATATTGCATAATATTTCAGCCAGATGCGTTGTATTGGCGCTTTTTTTGGAGCCTACCACAACCATAAGGTCGCTCTCCTCGGCAAGTGTTTTTGCCTCGTTCTGTCTGAGTGAAGTTGAGGCGCAAATGGTGTTCATAACGCGCAAATCTTTGCATATGGGTGCAAGATAATCAAGAACTTCGTTTAAATACTCTATCCTCTGTGTTGTCTGCACAACAACACCTATTTTAGGATGTTTTTTTATTTTTTCTTCAATTTCTTTAAGCGCTTCGATGTTTTTTGCTACAAATACATCATCACCGCTTCTTGCATGTGCTCTTGCATTGGATGAAATAGCCATCACCTCGGGGTGCTCGGGACGTCCTAAAATTATTACAAAGTACCCTTCATCCGCAAGCTCAATTGCCTTGTTCTGGACTTTTTTAACGTCGGGACAGGTTAAATCGACAATTTCAAAACCCCTGTCTTTAATTTCTTTTAAAACCTCTAAAGATGCCCCGTGACTTCTGATTATACAAATACCTTCTCCTTTGTCGGGAAGGTTATCCACGGTTTTTATCCCCAGATTCTCCAGTTCTTTTATAACCTGAGAATTGTGAATAAGTTCGCCCAGTACGCAAATTTCCCTGTCGGGATTTTCTTTTTTCAGTTTCTTTGTAGTCTCAACCGCTCTTTTTACGCCGTAACAAAAACCGGCATGGCGTGCGAGTTTAATATTTTTGGTTATTTAAAACACGTCCTTTTTAATAAAGTCGCACTAAAAAAATTAGTACGCTGATATTATTTAATCATGGACATGTTTTTAGTACAATAAAAATAATAAAAAATATTGGAGAATACGGTGGAATATTTTGAGGCAGGAACAAAAAAAGATATTTTATACTGGTCAAAAAGACTTTACCAGAAAGGCATGTCGCCTGCGACCAGCGGAAATATAAGCGTGCGCACGGACAGAGGGATTTTGATATCCTCATCGGGTGTATGCTTAAATGATATGAGCGAAGAAGATATAGTATTAATTGATTTTGACGGAAATTTGATTGAGGGTAATAAAAAACCCTCCAACGAGAAGTTTATGCATGCCCAGATTTACGATCTCAGAGATGACATAAGCGCCATCATCCACTCGCACTGTCCGTATATTACGGCATTTGCCTGCTCGGACAAGATGATGAATGAAGCCATAATGCCCGAGTTTGTATTTTATTTTGACAAAATACCAAAAGCTCCCTACGGTCTGCCTTCATCCATGCAGCTTGCAATTAATACGGCAAATTGTTTTAAAACTTCCGATGTCGTGCTTATGCAGAACCATGGTGTTGTATGCGGCGCAAGCACGCTTCAGCAGGCTTTCTACACTCTTGAGTCCCTTAAGGCATACGCTGAAACATACTTTGGTACACAGGTGCTTGGCGGCGCAAGAAAATTAAGCAAAAAAGAAATAAATGAAATAAGAAAATTGAAACTACAGTAATTTGAAAGGATTCATATAATGTCAACCCAAATAATTGAGGCTCAGGCGGGAAATATAACCGAAGAGATGAGTTTTATCGCTCAAAAGGAAGACTTGAGCGAAGAGTTTGTCCGCGAAAAAGTTGCGCAGGGCAGAATAGTAATTTTAAAGAATAACCAGAGAAAAAATTCCATTCCCGTGGCTGTCGGCGAAGGAGTCAGCATTAAAATCAACGCAAATATCGGAACTTCAAACGAGCGCTCCACTCTTGAACAGGAGCTTGATAAAGTCCGCGTAATAGAGCAGACGGGTGCTGATGTTTTAATGGATTTATCAACAGGCAGCAATATTGATGAAGTAAGAAGAAAAATTATCGCTTCAACAACACTTCCCATAGGTACGGTTCCTATGTATCAGGCGGGTAAAGAAGCGCTTGACGAGCACCATAATATTGCAAAGCTCTCTAAAGACAAGCTTTTTGCCGATATAGAAAAACAGTGCCGCGACGGTGTGGATTTTATTACCGTGCACTGCGGAGTCACAAAGTTTGTAATTGACCAGCTTGAGCGTCAGGGAAGGGTTACGGGAATAGTATCGCGCGGCGGCGCCATGCTTGCCTGCTGGATTAAGGCAACAGGCATGGAAAATCCTCTTTATGCTTATTATGACGAGCTTTTAGACATTGCGCGCACATATGATGTTACACTTTCTTTAGGTGACGGGCTAAGACCCGGCTGCGGCGCGGATGCGGGCGACAGGGCACAGGTGGCGGAAACCATAGTGCTTGGCGAACTTGTAAAACGTGCTAAAAAATCAGGTGTTCAGGCAATGGTAGAAGGTCCCGGTCATGTGCCTTTGAATCAAATCCCCTCTATGATTAAAACCATAAAAGAGTTAACCGACTTTGCACCCTTGTATGTCTTAGGGCCTCTGGTGACAGACATCGCCCCCGGATACGACCACATTACGGCAGCCATAGGCGGAACGCTTGCAGGTATGCACGGGGCGGATTTTCTCTGCTATGTTACTCCCGCAGAGCACCTCGGGCTGCCTAATTCAAAACAGGTCAGGGAAGGCATTCTTGCCTCTAAAATCGCAGCCCATGCGGCAGATGTCGCAAGGGGATATAAAAAAGCAATTGAAGCAGACAGAGAAATGTCAATCGCAAGGAAAAACCTCGACTGGACAAAACAAAAAGAATACGCAATTGATAAATCGGTATTCAGCGGCAGCGGCATAAACTGTGAAAAAGACGGCACCCCCTGCACAATGTGCGGTGATTATTGCTCGATGAAAATATTTAAAGAATATTTTTAGATAAAAATAAAAATTTGTTATTAATAAAAAGCGCTACCGATAAAGGAGCGCTTTTTATAGTTTGTTGTTATTTTCTAAATAGTTAATAATCCAAGCCTCAATTAGTTGAGTTATTTTAATATTGTTTGTTTTGGCGGTTTCTTTGAACATCTCAACTAAATCATAATTTAACATAAGCGTTAATTTTCTGTTTTTGTCTTTCTTTAAATATGTTTTCTTTAATTCTTTGTCTAAACTTTCCATAACTAATAGTAAAATGTCATATTTTACATGTAATTTCTAGTATATAATTCTTATGGGGTATTTACACGTGTAAAAAAATATGTTAAAATTTTCGGTATAATCGCAGATTTGCAGAGCAAATACAGATTGTGGTGAAAATTTTAGCCCGGATGTCTGGAATGACCGAGAGCGGAAGCAGTCCTTAAGTTATTTTGGGGACTGTTTTTGCGTTATAATAAAGACGAGGTGATAAATGCTTTTAGCCGCTTATGATATGCCTATGAATCCTTACGGGCCTGCAATTGACCAGCTGCAGCCCTACAAAGGCACTTTAAGCGGAGAAAAGGAGTATCAAAAACCTTCATATAATTACGGGCCGCCCTCCACAAAGTATCCCGTCCTTGCGCTTGAGGATGATATAATAGATAAAAACGGATACGGCCTTAAAAAAGGGTTTTATGAGGTACGCATTGATGAAAACGCGCGGTTTCTGCTCTTTGTACAGTCGGGAAAACTCAAGGCAAAAATTCCCGTTATTTTCTATGAAACAACAAAAAAGAAAGAAGAAAGCCCGCCTGAGGGCAAGATTTTAGATAAAAAAACCGCCAAAAAAATGCGAAAGGAAGCCAAAAAGGCTAAAAAAGAGGCATATAAATACAGAAAAGGCGAAAACCCTAAAGACATAATATTCAACGAAGTAAAAATGACATATGACGAGAAAAACGCCTGCTGGATTATAAACTGGGAAGCTGACGACTCGAGGGCGGTCGGATGTTTCAGAATTTAATTACTTCAAAAAGATGATTTTTTGTAAAAAAAAGCGTGATAACCTTATCCTTACAGGAGTTAGTGAATAGAGAGGCTGTTATGCAAAAAATTTCCCCCTTGCGCGCCAGCGTGGCTAAAGCTTTTAACGACTTTAAAGCCGGCAGAGCAAAAAAAATTGAAAACAATGAAAATTTACACACAAACCCTTTCGGGATAACATTTAAAGGTGTTCTGCTTCAAAGCGATGTTTTTGAATCAAGCGCCGCAGCGCAAAAACCCGCACTAAAAGACAGACTTGCAGCAGGTACAAAACTCCTTGCAAGTGCATGGGTAGGTACTATTAACAAATTTAATTCCATGAAAGGCGCTGCAATTTCATTCGGCAGAAAAATCAAAGAAACCACAAAAAACACTATTGATATGCTAAACAATACAAACGTCGAGTTTGATGTTTTCAAATACAATGTGTCAAGACTGCAAAAGCAGCCTGTGTCCGAACTTGAGGGTATGCTAAGAAAAGAATTGGGGGCGTAAGTTATGAACAATCGCAGAATTAAGAACATTATTGAAGCACTTGCCCGTCATAATGACGAGGATTCAATCAGAGTACTGGATGAATTGGGCACAAACTGCCCGATTGATGAAATCCGTGAAATGACAAGCAAGGCTTTAATTAAAAAGAACACTCACAGATCTCTTGAAACGGTTATTGTTAACAAAGGCAAGGGTATAAACGACCTCTCGGCCAGAGTTGCGATGACTGCAATTAACGAACTTCTGGCGCTTCGCGACAAAGAAGAAGCAATTAAAATTCTTGATGACACAATTAATATGCACTCTGAAAAAGACGTACAGGATACAGCCCGCTCGGTAAAAGCGCTTATGTCTTTTAGTTCATAGTACAAAGAGTTTTCTTTAACCTAAAACCCGCTTTTTAAGCGGGTTTTTTACTTTTTGTCAAAAAAAGAGAGTATAAAAATCATACTCCCGTAATGTGTTTTTGGTTTATCAAAAGTTTAAAGTAACTATATATAAATATAATGTATAACATGAAAATAACATTGTCAATAATTTAATATTTATAAAGTATAAAAAATGTCCACGAGAGGAAAAAATGTCCACGAGAGGATTCGAACCTCCGACATTCACCTTAGGAGGGTGACGTTCTATCCATCTGAACTACGTGGACACATTATTAAATTTTCAATTCCCGCATCAGATGGATAGAACAAAATTTGAACTGCCGCAAACTCACGTTCACTGTGCCATCTGATACTCACGTGGACACATTATTAAATTTTCAACTATTTTATTATACCTGCTCAAGATTTTTATACAAATTTTACATAAGTTCATTTTTTTACCAACCGCCTAAAATGCTCTCTGCTCTTTATTTTTGAGGATTTACTAATTCCAATTACTCATGTATTTCCGGTAATTGTTAAAAGATAGGTAAAAAACTATCCTGTAAATGTGAACACAAAAGAGAGGAGATAAGATGCCCTTTATTATTCCAAATGTTTTCAAGGCAGGCGAGAAGGCTATTGCCGAGGAGATAAACGAAAATTTTAACTATCTTAAACAATCCATGGAACAAATAAATAATACCCTGGGTTCAAGAATCGACAGTACAAATTCTACACTTGGCGATGATATTGAAGAATTGAACTCCGGAATTGATTCAATTTCGGATAATTTAAGCCAAAAAGAAACAATTGTGCGTCTGGGTACGATAAATTCCCCCGATCCTCTGGAAGACGGTCAGATACCTACGGCACAAATTGAGCTTCAGGCAGACAGAATTCACAGCGCGGCAATTCTTGCAAATTCAGAAATTATTTTGCCGACACTTGAAGACGATGATAAAATGGTCAATTGTTTTATTGAATTTACTATCGATTCTCAAAGTACGCTTGCCCTGCCTTTAAACATAAAATGGCCGGAGGGCGAGCCGCCGGAGCTTGTTGCGGATGGTGTTACAATAAATCGTTTTCTTTTTGACACCACATCAAGCGGCGACAGCTGGTGCGGATATTTTAACACTCTTAGTATTCCCGAGGTCAGCTCAAATGAACAGTAAAATTTTTGAACATTTAAAATTTACAACAAGATTATATAGCCGTACCTACAGCGCATTTGCGGATGATGAATGGGGCAGCTGGGTGTTAAACGTCAACGGCCGTCAGCCTGAAAACAGAATAACAAAAAACCTGATATACTCATACGGTTTTGGTTATACAAATTCCCCGCAGACAGGCAGCCTGAGTGCCACAAGAACAATTAAGGGTTTAAGAAAAGCAAAAAGCATACATTTTACCTTTAATGCCCACTGGTGGGTTGAAAGAGGCTGGTATATAAGGGGTTATATAGACGGACATATGAAGCTTTTAGACGGCTATATCTACATACGCTCCGGACAAGTAGGCAACTATATTCAAGTGGGTTCTCAAACACTGCTTGATATCGCAAATAACGGAACATACGACCTGACTTTTTATCAAAAATACCTGATATGTAATGACACAAGATATGACTACCCCGAAGGCGTAAAACTCTCAAAAGCCGAAGGAGAAGGAGTAGAAGGTTATGCTTATGCGGGCTATATTACATCAAATGACTACTACGTAGCGCAATATCAATTAAATGTAGGCGATATAGAGGTTGAGCATACCGCATAAGCCGGATAAAGAGCATAAGAAAGGATAAAACAATGCATGCAAAACTTGAAAACAATATTCTCAAATACGCTCCGCATTATTTAACACTCAACGGTAAGACGATTTTAAACCCTCAAAGTGCGGATTATAAAAATGCGGGATATAAAGAACTTGTTTATACGAAGCGGCCCGATATAACAGAAAATAAAAGAATTGTTGAAACATACAGCGAAGGTGCGGATAAAATAACCGTTAATTACGCTGTAGAGGATTTTATAACGGAGCATACAACACCTCAACTTGAAAGCTGACAAAACAGCACCATTCTCCCTGTAATTTCTTTCCTCCCCTTTTATACCCTAAAAGGGGATTTTTATCGACACTTATAAAAAGCTGTGTTAAAATAAAATTAACCCTGTGCGGGTGCTAATTTTGTTCCTACATTTTTACTAAAAGGGAGAGTAAGCTCTTTTAAAAAGATAATTGAAGTATACCTTGTGCATATGCATTTTAAGGAAACGGATTTATCGAGGCACTCACCCACCTGCGTTTCTTTCGCGGGTAACAAAATCCACTCGCATAAGGGCTTTATTAAACAGGAAGCGGGGCAGGGTTTATGAAAAAGATTGCGGCATTGGTTTTACTTTTTTTAATGTGTTGCAGTTGCGCTTTTTGTCAGAATGAAATTAACTTCATATATATAAACGGCTCAAATACAAACGACGAGAAAAACAAGCAATGGTTTTTTAACGGTGTTGCAAAGTTTCATACCGTTTTGACAAAAAAGATAAACTCTGATGAATTTATGTCCAAAAAACTTCTTGAGGATAGCAGGTACTCTATTGCCTCCGAGCCTTCCTATCTTTTCTGGGGTGATTTAACAAAGTGCCAGATAGAAAGGCTTAATGAAGATATAAATATTCTGAAGCGCACAAGTCCGCGCCTTGCACAGTTCACAAGGCGTTTTATTTCTATGTGCTTCCATGATGCCATATGGATTTCAAAGTTTCAAAATATGCTTCCCGTGCTTGATATGCTTCAGGAACAGGTTTTAGCCTCGGCAAAAAACGGCGATAAGGTTGTGCTTATGGGATACAGTGCGGGCACTTTTGTAACGTATCAGTATTTTTTAACCAGGCTTCCGGTTATAAAAATAGAAAAAATGACCGCAAGCCTCGATGTTTCGGGGCAAAAAGAAGAATTTGCACAGGCGCATAAATATAAAAACACCTGCCTGGATGCACTTTTCAGGGCGGACATTTTAACTTATAACCTGACAGGCGGGCTTGTTGCAAACCCTGATGATAAAACCCTTGAAGAAAAACTTTCGCAGATTGATTCTTACACAGGACTTTACTGTGCTCCCGAGGGTGTTATAAAGGGTGTTATAAACTATGCGACTCCGGTTGCGCTTTTTTATTCCGATATGACCGACCCGAAATACAAAGTTGATCAGATAAGCACCCTGAGCTATAAGTATTTGATAGAAAATGACATATTTTTTATGAACGTAAACTATGCCGATGACCCTCTGGGTATTCCCGTTTCAAGGAACCTTACACTGGAGCAGACACGCGGTATAATAAAGTCGCAAATTAAAGAAGGCGGCGGATTTTATTATGATAAATCCGATGTCGCTTCCCCCAGACCCTTCTTTGCGGCTCATACGTCATACTGGGCTACGGCAAAGAAATTTTCCGATACAATAGTTAAGGCGTATAATGAAGGGTACAGATATTTTTATCAGGATAGTGCGGATAGTCTGTAGTTTGATATCAGTTGGCAAGGTTGGCGTAAACGGGGTTTTTGGCAATAAGCTGTTTGATATTATCCACACCGTTTTGATGTACGTATAATTTTGCTATGTAGTTTTCGCGTTTTACAAGCGGATGATTCATATATGCAATGCTTCTGTTTTTCCTTACAAACGAGTTCCAGGTTGTGGTTTCCGATATCCACGCTCTTAACTCTTCGGCTTTTGTATTTGTAAATGTGTGGTGCTGGCTTTCATGTGCTATAAGACAGGCAATTGCTTCAACAGGCGCGCCTTTATGTTCTTCGTTAATATAGATAACAAGGTCGCCGCCGCGCGTTTTTGCGGTAAATGCTTCACAGTTGCTGTATCCGTATATTGCAAGGTTTCTAAACATTACCCTTATAGGTCTGCCGGTTGAGTTTCTGCCGTTTAAAATGGCAATTACATCGCCTCTGCCTACTCCTTCAAGAGCGCTCAGTGCCGATGATATTGTAGTGTTACTTGTTATTTTTTCAAATCCGCCTGCATTTGTTACGTTAAAAGTAAAACAAATGGCAAAGATTAGACAGAATAACACTCCAAATTTTTTCATAACTGTACCTTTACAACCGAACTTCTCAACTTGTTTAAGTTCTCGACATGACACAGATTAAACTTTATGATTTTAAATATTATTGTTACATATTTTAATATTATCCCCGAAAATATCCATACAGGGCGGGTTTTAACCCAAAAAAAGTTTTAAAGTTATTTTAACGGGTGAAAGTTATGCCTGTTTAAAAACAGGAAGTTCAAGTGGAAAAATATAAATACTGTTTTACAACATTATCTGTCATGTTCTTTTGGCTGTTTCTGGTTTTATCTGCTCCGCTGCCTTATATTTGTGCCGCCTCGGATAGTGAAAATCCTTATCAGGCTGAGGTTATTATAACTGCTCAAGATATAATCAATGCAAGAGCAAGTGAGCCGGAGGTTGTCTTCACGCCTAAAATTGAAAAAGAGATAGCAATTATGGAAAAAAGACATTTTCACAATAAAGTGACAAATGAAACAGACAGCTACAGAATTGCAAGGCTCGAAAGAGAACTTATGGGAAAAGTGTGGGCATATACTCCTCTTGAAACCAGAATGCGCCGCTTAAAAATTGCCTCGCAAAGGACGGTGCTTGCGGGTACATCGCTACCTAACAACCTTGCGCGCATTTATACGCCCAAAAGAATAAGAAATGACTCTATAGAGCTTGCACAGCAGGATCAGGTCGGGATAATCGACGGTCTTTTAAGACTTTATGCGCCCGAGTTTTATCAAAAGCTGAGGTTTAGAAACGACAGACATTTTGAACAATTCGGCTGGGAATAAAAATCTTCTTGCAAGGACGCCATAGTCATTGTATATTATTGTTATAAGGAGAATTTTATGAGCCAGATTACAAAGATAGCGTGGGATTTAAACGAAAAAACAAATAACAGATATCAGCTTGTATACGAGTTGATTGAACTTGCAAAAAAATTAGTTGATGAGTCTCAGATGAAAAAGTCAAAAGACGATTTCGGTTATGATTTTGAAATGTCTTTTGACCCTGCTATAAAAAAAGAAAAACCCGTGCAGCATGCAATTATGGTAAAAGCCTCCGAGTCTGATGACAGCGGGCTTGTCGGCTAATTAATCTATGCGGAAAACAATAGATTTTATAAAAAATAAAACAGGCGATTTTAAACCCGAATCGGCAATAGTGCTCGGCTCGGGTTTAGGTGCGTTTTGCGACTCTTTGGAAGGCATAAAAATTCCCTATGCCGATATCCCCGGATTCGCCCCTTCAACTGTTAAAGGTCACAAGGGTGAACTTTTGTTCTGTGAAATTAATTCTAAAAAATTTGTCATTATGCAGGGCAGGTTTCACTTTTACGAAGGTCATCCGCTCAGTGTTACCACGTATCCTGTAAAAGTTTTTAAGAAACTCGGCGTTGATAAAATAGTCCTTACAAACGCTGCGGGTTCCCTGAGAAAAGACCTTCCTCCGGGAAGCATTATGGCAATATCCGACCATATTAACTTTATGGGTTCAAATCCCCTTATAGGTGAAAATGACGAAACTCTGGGCACACGTTTTCCCGATATGAATAATCTTTATTCAAAAAGGCTCAGGGAAATTCTTTTCAGCTGCGCACAAAAACTCGGCATCGATTTAAGAGAAGGAGTCTACTGCGCACTTACCGGCCCGAGTTATGAAACACCCGCCGAGGTTAAAATGCTTGCACTCTTAGGGGGCAGTGCCACGGGCATGTCTACCGTTCCCGAGGCTATTGTTGCAAAATACTGCTCAATGGAGGTTCTGGGCATAAGTCTTATTACAAATTATGCGGCAGGTTTAAGCGATATTGCTCCAAATCATAAAGAAGTGATTGAAATGGGCAGAATTGCAGGTGCAAAACTCACGGAACTTCTTAAAGAAACGGTTAAATTATTTTAGTGCTACTTTTGTAGCATTTTGTAAAGATTTACTTCATATTTGAGTTAAAATGCGTTATAATATAAGTGCAAGGACTGCCTTGCGCAGCGGTGTTTGAAAGGCGTTTAATGAGCGAAGTGCAATTTCACAATGACCTTATGAGGTTAATTGAGATTCTCCCCTCAAAAATCAGAAGAAATATTCAGCAGGATTTGCTGGATGATGCAATTGAGATAGTTCTTGATATCGGCAGAATACCCGAGGTTCGTCTTGGTAACGGCAAGATTTTATATTTAGGCTCGGATAATGTCACAAGTGACGATATTGATTTTATCGTTTCAAAAATTCCCGAATTTACAAACGATAACCGTTCGGGACTTCCTGGAACCCTGCACCGTATAAGCGCTATAAGAAACAGGCAGGGTAAAATTATCGGTCTTACCTGCCGTATAGGTCGTGTTATAACGGGCACCATAAGCTGTATTAAAGATTTTGTCGTACAGAATAAAAGTATTTTATTTTTAGGGCGCCCGGGTGTGGGTAAAACCACAAAATTGAGGGAAATTGCACGTCTTATGGCGGATGATTTAGGCAAGCGCGTTGTTGTGGTTGATACTTCAAATGAAATAGCAGGGGATGGGGATGTTGCACACCCTGCAATCGGGAAAGCCCGCCGTATGCAGGTTTCCCAGCCCGAGTATCAAAAAGATGTTATGATTGAAGCGGTCGAAAACCACACGCCCGAGGTTATTGTGGTAGATGAAATAGGTACCGAGCTTGAAGCACAGGCGGCAAGAACAATTGCCGAGCGCGGTGTTATGCTTATAGCTACGGCTCACGGTAACACGCTTGAAAATCTTATTAAAAACCCTACCATGTCCGACCTTGTAGGCGGAGTAAGCTCTGTTACGCTGGGGGATGATGAAGCCAAACACAGAGGCTCCCAAAAGACAATCCTCGAGCGTGAAAAGCAGCCCACATTTGATATAGTAATTGAAATTATTGACAGAAATACGCTTGCCGTTTATAAAGATACGGCGGAAGCAGTGGACTATATCCTGAGAGGATGGCCTATAACTCCCGAGATAAGGAAGGTAGACCAGTCTTATGAAGCAAAAGCCGCCGTACAAAATATCGCGCAAAAAGTGCAGGAGCTTGATAAAAAGGCGCAAAGTCCGCTTAATTTCAGCTTTAACCGTCAGAAGTATATTGATGATGTTAAAAAACATAAGAAAATATATATCTACGCTGTTTCTCGCTCAATTGTGGATAAAATTATCGAGCGGTTGGATATTAACGCAGAGATTGTAAGAAATGTCGAAGATGCGGATTTTGTAATTGCGCATAAAAACTTTGCCAAAGGCGGCACAAGAATCCTTGCAACGGCAAATGAATACCGCCTGCCCGTCTTTTTTGTGCGTACAAATTCCATGTCGCAGATTCAAAAAGTTCTAAAAGACGCGCTGCACCTGACGCAAGAGCCTCAGGATGTCGAGCACCACAGCGATTACAGGGATGATGTAGAACTTGCACTTGATGAGACAAAGGCTGCTATTGCAAAGATTTTTGAAGGTGCAGAGTCTGTTGAACTTGAACCGCAGAATCAAAATGTAAGAAAGCTGCAGCATGAACTTGTAGAGGCGCATAATTTAGCTTCAATAAGTGTCGGCGAGGGTGAGACACGCCATCTGAAAGTTTTTAAAGATGATACAAATGAAGAGTCTGCTTAGTTTTTTGAAACCTTACAATAAAAAACCCGCCTGTCAAAAAACGGAATATATTGACGGAATCAAGTTTGTTTTCAGAAAAAACCCTCTTTCAAAATATATAAGAATTTCCCTGAAACAGGACAGATATGTGCTTGTAAGTATGCCAAAAAGGGCCTCTTTTTCCGCTGCAAAAGAATTTGCCAAGGAAAATCTTCCCGAAATTAAAAAAGTATTTCAAAATGCTCCGCAAAAAGAATATATCCTTGACGGCGAGAGATTTGAGAGCCGTGAAAAGTACATTTGTGCGCTCAGAAAAAAAGCAAAAAAATATCTTCCCGAAAGACTCGGTGAAATAGCACAAAAGTACGGCTATAAGTATAACAAAGTTGCACTTAAGCTTATGAAGACCCGCTGGGGAAGCTGCTCTTTTAAAAATAATATTAATTTAAATATTTCTCTTTTAACCCTTGAAGAAGATTTGATAGATTATGTTCTTTTGCATGAACTTGTTCATACGGTTGAGAAAAACCACGCAAAAACTTTCTGGGCAAGGCTTCTTTCTCATATGCCCGATGCACGTGCAAGGCAGAAAATCCTCAAAAGTAGAAAAGTGATTTAAAATCATTATACTGTTTATTAAATTACCCGCAGGGATAATTGAGCGGGGAGTTTGTATTGTATAAAGTATTTTTAATTGCGGAGGATTAAATGGCAAAAGAACTTATATGGTCAAGAGATTCGCTTGCCGTTAATAAAACACTTGACGACAGTCTGGACTTGCTTTTCTGTCAGGATTTTAAAAGGACAAATGTTCTAAGAGAACGGCTTTCGGGCAAGACAAGCGTAAGAGATTTAATCAAACTGATAAGAGAAATCTGGTGATTCAAGGCTACATATGTTAAAATCAGGTTTATGGACATAGTAGAGAGGACAGACGAACTTGTCGGACAGCTGACCACAGTATGGGAAGGCTCGGTGAGGGCAACTCACCTGTTTTTATCGAACGGTGAAATAGAAAATATTAAACAATATGTCCCGCAGGCACTAAAAGAGGTGCACAGCCTTATGATAGTGAAAAACCGCAACGGTATTCCGGTTGCTTTTATGGGTGTGGAAAACAACGGGCTTGAAATGCTTTTTGTGGGGGCGCAAGAAAGAAAAAAAAGGAATAGGTACTAAACGCATTCAATACGGAATCGAGAAACTTTCCGTAAACAAACTGACAGTAAACGAGCAAAATCCCGAAGCACGCAGATTTTACGAATCCAAAGGGTTTAAGGTATTCAAAAGAGCAGAAGTTGATGAGCAGGGCAATTCTTACCCTGTTTTGTATATGAAATTATGATGCCCCGAGTTTTTGATTAAGGCACGAAAAAATGTCGACGGGGGGACTTGAACTCTACCGTGTCCCGTTTTGTGGCGTGTATATCGGAATTCTACGGTACATTTTGTACAGTTATTGCCCCTATTAAATATATCAGTAAGTACATAATTAGTACATAGTTTTGTTCTTTAATCGGAGTTATTACATTTTAGCTTGGAGTGGTTAAAGACTCTCACCCACTCCGCTTCCTTTTATAAGGAAAAAAGAGTCTTAAGAGAGTCAAAGGAAGCAAAAATGATAGAGAGTTTAGGGATTATCCCATACAGCCAAAAGGCTTACAACAAAAAGAATTCAACGGAAAATAAAAAAGAATATACAGATATAATATGTACTTCTTATACTCCTTATTTTCCATCTTATTTTCTAGGTACTTTAAAAGAAATATATGTAGATAAATTAGATTATATGGTTGGTATGAAAGATTTTGAAATACTATTTGCTGAACTAAACATAAATAATAACTATATTCCTAGAAATAATAAGATATACAATGTAATAAGTAGAGATGTATTAAACAATATAAAAGTATTAACAAATAAAGAAATTAAAATAATTAGTGATTACACAAATAGAATTGAATCATCACTTTACACTAAGATAGGTTTTGATTTTTATGTGTTACATCACCTGCAACAATATCATATCCAAGATATCTTGAATGATATTGAATCTGGTGTATTACACAAATTTATAGAACTAAACTACGGTAAAACCAATTTAAAAGTTCATTTATTTCCACACAAGTGTATGAAGGAAAAGAATCTCTCTTATGAAGATGCCCTATCATACTGTATCAGTGTACTGTGGGCAACTCTCATTAGCATTGTTGCAACAAAAGACAAAGTAAAAAACATCTTAGAACTTTTAAAAGAGGTCTTTTATTTCCTTAATCCAATATTAACCAAAATGGTGTTCTGTTCTCATAGAAAATTAACACCTACAGGTTATTCCTTTGTGCAAGAATTATCACAACTGACGTCTGCTGATAAATTTATTGATATTAAAACACCTTGTAACAGAGTCGTTATAAGGTGGTCTCCACGCTCCGATAGGTTCGAAAATTATATTTACAAGTGCTTCAGGCATGATGTTTACGATTTTGATGACGAATTCCCAAAAGATGTAAGAGGCGACAGTAACGGCAAGCGTTGTTTAATATATGATTGTCAAATCAATAAGGACGAATTGATAACTCAAATTACGGTAGTTGGACAAAATATTATGAGAGATTTAACAGGATATTACACCTCCCCTATATATGGATTATTGGCGGATGTTGATATCCTTGAAAATTATGAATTATCTTCTTTATTTCGAATATTAACAGGGACAAAGGAGCATAACAATATATTCAAACGAGAGCTTTTTAAAGCCTATGAAGATGTTATATCTGGCAAAGTGAAATTTATATTTGATGGGGATTTTGGCACATCTGAAGCAGACCAAGACCTAACAGATGATATAAATAATAATGAAACAGTGTCAATTTCGGATAATAAAGCCCCTAAAAATAAAAGATGCAAGTATTTAAAAACATTAGCGGATGCTTACAGTAGCGGAAAAAAGAAATATGCAGCTAATATGGTGAGCTTAGCAATAGAAAGATTAAGAAGAAAAGTATTCCTTGATATTGAGCATAACAATGATTTGTATGTGGCTACTCAACTTATAGCTAAATTTAACCTAAAAAGGAATATTCCAAAAGACATTATAACAGTTTTAAAAATGGCAGATTTACCAGAGGAAGAATTGAGCAATAAATTGAATTTAGTGGAAAGACATAAAAGAGGCAAAATAAAAGATATGATTGAGTTTGTCAAGGCATTAGAGCCTACAAAACCTATATTGAATGAATTATACAATTATCTGTGGATAGAGAGGTATGTGTAATGCTTAATAGACCGAAGATTGATAAACTTTGCTTTACGATAAACAAAAAAGAGCTTTTTAATGTGGATATTGATAGAGTTATATCGTATTTAGATGGTAAAAAGGATGTTGAATGCAACAACAATCCCCCCTAATTATATTATTGTTAATTTAAACCCTAACAAGTTGATAAGACAAAATATTAATTATGATGCAACTTATGGGCATAATTTGCAGATGAATGTGGATTTAATTCTTGATTTCTTTAATGAGCTTGAAAAGTTTCATATATATCCCCATAAATGCAAAATAACAAATTTGCATATTGCAAAAGATAGAATCATGGATGAAATTCCAAAAGCATATAACAAACCTTTGATTGATAATCAAACACAGTATAAAGGGCGTATAGTTGCATATGAAGAAAACAATGGAACAACTCCAAGAGTGCGTGTCTGTAATAAATCCAAGTCTATGAAACGTGGCAGTTGGCTAATCAAATTTTATGATAAAGCAGTTGAAATTCAAGAGCATCTAAAAATAACTGAAATTAACCCTTTAGAACCTTTGTCAAAAGAGGATATTAGACTACTGGGGCGTGGATATAGTAAATATACAGGAAGAATTAATTTAACTAAAATCAATTTAATGCGATGCGAAATTGAGCTAAAAAACGATAGTTTGCTTCTGCTTCCACACATCGGAACTAGATTAACCGCTATGGATATAATAACTATGATTAAGGGTGAAGTCCTACATAATGAATTAAACAAAGTCTTTGAAGAAATACTTAATAAGGGAGTATTCCCTGTTAAAAAAGAACCTACAAAGACCTCGTTATTGGATGATTTTCTTATATCAGGCTCAATGAGCAGATTTGATAGGTTATTTCAGGCATTGGGCAGATATCAAACTTATAAGGAATACTCGAATAGTGTCATTTCTAAAAAAGACAAATTACTGAATGAAATATATGACAAGTTTGTTATACACTAAAAGCTTAAGACAGAGGGATACGCAAAGTCTATTAAAATCGATTCTGGTGGGCTTTAAATTTACCCTAAAGCTTTTATTGGTTTAATTTTATTTATTTCTTCGGATATTTCACGTTTTGTAATTCTGAGTTCATAGTCTTCTTGATACCTTAAAAAATAACCTTGAGACAGACCAAAATAAGTAGTTAAGCGTAAATCAGTATCAGCGGTGATTCTTCTTTGCCCTTTTATTATTTGATGAATTCTGTTTGGAGGCACGAAAATAGCATTGGCTAGAGCATTTTGTGTAAGATTATATGGCTCAATAAATTCTTCTTTGAGCATTTCTCCGACTGTTGTTAGGTCTATATGCTTTAACATATGTAATACCTCATTATTAACTACATTTATATTATATAGTACGTACCACGTAATATCAACCCCATTAAAGTATAATTTTACATAAGTTGATAATATTTAGTGATAATCCACTATTTCAACATCAAAAGAATGGTTATCTAGCCATCTAAAGCATATTCTGTATTGGTCGTTTATGCGTATTGAATATTGACCTTGCCTATCTCCAGTTAGGGCTTCTAAACGATTGTTTGGAGGAATTCTTAAATCTTCAAGTACAGTTGCGACATTAAGCATCATAAGCTTCCTTAAAGCTCGCTTTTGAATATCATGCGGAAGCTTCTTTGAAAACTCTTCATGCCAGATTTTTTCTGTTTCCTTGCACTTAAAAGATTTAATCATAGATTTAATATTAGCATAAAATAGGTTGTTTATTTATAGCTGCTGACTTTTCTGCTGTATTTGGCGTATAATACAGTTATCAATATTAAAGGATGAATAATGGATATTCTGATTATAGGGAATGGTTTTGACCTTGCACATGGCTTAAAAACTTCATATGGACAATTCTTGGAATTTTGCAAGGAGCAAATGGAAGCATCTAATCCAGTAACATATTTTGATTATAAACAGTGTCTTGCGACAAATCTTTGGTTAAAGCACTTTATTAACAAACAAGAAAAACTTGGTGATACTTGGATTGACTTAGAAAAGGAAATTTATGAAGTTGTTAAATTTATTAACAAGCATCCAATAGTTACAGGTAGTGGAATATTTGAAGAAACTTGTCCGCAAATTTTAACCATAAACGCATCAAATAATTCATTTAATTTTTATAGTTTAAATAAAGATAATAACCTGTATTTGTCTATAGCAAATCATAATGGTTATGATAATTATGAGATTATAGAAGATACAAGTGTGTACCGTGTGCATTTTGACAAATCTGAATTCTTCATAAACTTTCTATATGACCAATTAAGAGAATTTACAAGGGCTTTTGAGCAATATCTAATCAATGAGATTATGGCTAAATTAGTTAGAGATGATAAATATATACTAACTTTACCAACAAGCAATACTAGATTATGTGTTTTAAGTTTTAATTATACTGATACATGTTTTAAACTGTATGACCACAGCAGGAACCCTTATACGGAATATAGTATTGAAACGATATTCGTACATGGCAAAGTTCAAAATAGTAATGACTGCGAACTTATACTTGGAACAAAAAGTTTTAAAAGTTCTGATGATTATGCAGCTATTTCTCCAGATTTCAACATATTCAAAAAACATAACCAAAGACACAAATATAATACAATAGAACCGTATCAGGAATTATTAAGGTTAATAAAGCTTCCTAACACAAATCCTGTTTTTCATATTATTGGACATTCCCTTGATGAATCAGACCGTAAAATATTGAAACATATATTGGATGCGGATAAAAATGCCGCTATAAAGGTCTATTACCACGATGAAGAATCGCAAGAGAGATTAATTAATAACATTACTGATATTATTGGCGAAGAAGAAGTAATGACAAGAGTTCAACTTATAGACCAACATGATGAAAAAAGAGGAATCCTCAGACCTGTCGAGAGAACCGTTTTAACTTCATATTAATATTTATTTCATACTAAATTAATTTATAGCTACATTGCTAAAGAAGTTGTTTTTATTAATGTTAGCTGTATTTGATGCATATATCTGAATATTGGAATTTTCACTGCAAATATCATAAACAGCATTTTTATAGTAGAATACAACAAAGGAGAATTCTACTATGGCAACTATTTTAGAGCAAAAATCACAGATTGATAAACTATGGGAAACATTTTGGTCTAACGGAATATCAAACCCCCTAACTGTGATAGAACAAATTTCATATCTCCTTTTTATCAAAGAGCTTGATGAAAAACATACTCTGGAAGAAAGAAAGTCTCTAAAGTTTAACAAGCCTATTGAGCATCCAATATTTAAAGAAGATGCAGACTCTCAAATAATGCGTTGGTCTAGGTTTAAAGACTTGAAACCTAGTGAGATGTTTGATGTTGTCCAAAACAAAGTCTTTCCATTTATTAAGACTCTAGGCGGTGATAAGTTTGCTCAATATATGCAAAATGCGGTATTTATGATACCAACTCCCGGATTATTGGCTACTGCCGTAGATATGATTTCTAGCTTAGAGATGAAAGATATTGATACTAAAGGGGATTTGTATGAATACCTTTTGTCTAAAATAGCTCAAGCAGGTGTAAACGGTCAATTTAGAACCCCAAGGCATATTGGTAAAATGATGGTAGAATTGGCTGATATTAAACCAGATGATATTATTTGCGACCCGGCATGCGGTACGGCAGGCTTTTTAGTCTGTGCAACTCTATACCTTAGAGAAAAATATCCTGAAGCATTTATGGATGCAAAGTTTAATAAACACTTTAGTGAAAATATGTTCTATGGTTACGATTTTGATTATTCTATGTTGCGTATAGCGTCAATGAATATGATGACACACGGACACAAAAACCCTAATATAGAATATCAAGATTCATTATCTGAAGATGTTTCAAGTTTGGCTGACTTTTGTACTTGTGTTATAGCTAACCCTCCATTTAAAGGTTCACTTAATGAAGATACTATTGCTAAAAATATAGTATCTGCTGTTAAAACTACAAAAACAGAGCTTCTGTTTTTAGCCTTGATGATTAGAATACTAAAATCAGGCGGTAGAGCCTGTGTCATAGTTCCTGATGGTGTACTGTTTGGAACGTCAAACGCTCATTTATCCATAAGAAAAAAACTTATTGATGAACAACAACTGCAAGCGGTAATTTCTATGCCTTCAGGTGTTTTTAAACCCTATGCAGGAGTGTCAACAGCTATTTTAATATTCACTAAGACAAATTCAGGCGGTACAGATAAAGTCTGGTTTTATGATATGCAAAACGATGGCTTTACGCTAAACGATAACCGTACACCAATAGAAGAAAATGATATCCCTGGTATTATTAAAACCTACAAAAACAGATTTAATGAAGATAATACAGATAAAAAATCTAAACACTTCTTTGTAGATGTAGATGAAATTAGAAAGAATAACTACGACCTAAGTATTAACAAGTACAAAGAAGTGGAATATGAACAAGTCCAATACGACTCACCAAAAACAATTTTAGCTGAAATTCAAACCCTTGAAACTGAAGTCCAACAAGGTTTGGCTGAATTGGAGGCTATGTTATAATGACGAAATGGCAGCAATTAAAATTAGGTGAAATTGCTACGTTTGTAAATGGTTATGCATTTAAGCCTTCTGATTGGAATGATACAGGTATTCCAATTATAAGGATTCAAAATTTGACTAATGATAATGCAAACAGAAATTATTATAATGGGCAACTAGATGAAAAATATAGAGTTGTTAGGGGTGATATTTTAATATCTTGGTCTGCAACTATAGGGGTTTTTGAATGGACAAGAGAGGATTCGTATTTAAACCAACATATCTTTAAAGTTGTATTTAATAAGTTAAAAGTAAATAAATCATTCTTTAAATATTTGATAAAGCAAAAAATAAATGAAATGCTAGCAAAAGTTCATGGTTCGACCATGAAACACATAACAAAATCTAATTTTGATAATATACCTATTTTATTACCTGACATAAATGAGCAGGATAGAATTGCTAGAATATTAGATAAGGCAGAAGAGATACGCACAAAGAAAAAGCTTGCAAACGAAAAGCTGGATGAATTCCTAAAATCAACTTTCATCGACATGTTCGGCAACCCTGTTATAAATTCAAAACAATTGCCCAAGGTTAAACTTTCTGATATGGGAACTTTGGCAAGAGGAAAATCAAAACATAGACCACGAAATGCACCTGAATTATTGAATGGACCTTATCCGTTAATTCAAACAGGAGACGTTGCAAATTCTGGATTATATTTAAAAACTTATAACCAAACATACTCAGAAATGGGGCTTAAACAAAGTAAAATGTGGAAAGCTGGGACGTTGTGTATAACAATTGCAGCCAATATTGCAAAAACATCTATTTTAACTTTTGATGCTTGTTTTCCTGATAGCATAGTTGGTTTTACAAATAGTGACAAATGCAGTATACATTATATACAGTTTTGGTTAATGTTTTTACAAGCCGTGTTGGAAGCAGAAGCTCCTCAATCAGCACAAAAGAATATCAATTTAGAAATTTTAAATTCATTAGAACTACCTTATCCTCCTATTGAACAACAAAACCAATTTGCCCAAATAGTGCAAAAAGTCGAAGCACAAAAGGAAAAGAACCAAAAAGTAATCGAACAGATGGACAACCTCTTCAACTCCCTCATGCAACAAGCGTTTAATAGTTCTTTGTAACATTTTCGTAACATTATCTATTACTACCTATTGTGTTTTATTTAGCATGCTAGTATACTTGCAATATAAAGGAGATTAATTCTAATGAATAACGCTCAAATGATACAGCAAGTCCAGTCGCACATTGAAAATTTAAGACAAGAAAAAAAAAGGATAGAACTAGAAATTAACGCTGCACAAAATTATCTGAATGTTCTACAAGGAAATAGTTCAAATGCCCAATCCGGTGAGGTTCGTAAGGGTAATCAAACAGATGAAGCTCGTGAAAGAATGAAAAAAGCTCAGCAAGAGCGTCAAGAGCGAGAACGTAATTTAAGGTTGCAAGCAATAAATCAATATCTTAATAAGCATGGTGAAGCAACAACGCAGGAAATTGCAACCTTCTTAAAGTTAAAGGAACATGCTACAAAAAGATATTTGCGTCTCGCCGAAAAAAATGAAGATATAGAAGAGATACGCATTGGTGTGTGGAAAACTAAAATACCATTTTAAAAATCAAGGATAGGTCGAAATCCGCTAGGCAAAAGCCTTGAAGACAATTAAACGGAAGGAGGATGCAAGAATGGCTAAAAAAATCACAAGCAAAGATGTAGCTTCAAAAGCTTCAAAAGTTTTGCGAGATGGTCGTACTAGCAAAGATTCAAAAGCTTGTGCTGCTAGTGCATTATCACAACGCGAAAAGAAAAAGAAAAAATAGTCTGCAGAATTGAGACCTCGACAGACTATTAAATCAATGAGTTAAGCGAGTTGGGGCGCATTCCCCCAATAGCTTTAACTCTTGGTTATAGCTTTCGACGAAGTCGGAAGCTAGTAAGAAAGCAGGAATCATTTCTCCTGCTTTCTTATTTTTACATTTCTTAATCAAAAAATCAAGTATTTCATGAAGATATGTAAATAAAATCTGTAATTTTATGCTATAATAATCTCGAAAACAGGTGTTTATGAGCAATTTCGAATTCCTAAAAAATGAATGGTTTGACATATATGAATTAGCAAAAGAAGCTGAAGAGTTTGTTTATGCAAAGCCTGTATTTGCTTGTCTTACTAATAGAAAAGCTCTGGAAAAAGCTGTTATTTGGATGTACAAAAATGATAGTGATTTGATTTTGCCATACGATACTTCCTTAAGTTCTTTAATTTATGAGCAGAGCTTTAAGAACTTGCTACCACCGCCTTTATTGCCAAAGGTTAATGTAGTTAAAAAGCTGGGAAATATTGCAGCACATGATATAGGTAAATTAACCTCTAAAGATGCTCTACAATCTTCTTATGAATTATTTTATTTCTTGTATTGGTTATATAGGGTATATTCAGTTAATGAGCCTGTTATTGGTTTGCAATTTGATGCTTCAAAAGTTCCAACACAAACCAAAGAACAAGCAGAGATAGAACGATTAAAAAAGATTATTGAAGCTCGTGAACAAGAAGAAATAGCGAAAAAAGACTTAATAAAAGAAAACCAAGAGTTACTGGAGAAAATCCAAAAAATTAAAGAACAGAATAAAGTTCACCAGCCTAGTGATTACAACTATAATGAAGCTCAAACAAGAAAGTATTTGATTGATGTTCTATTAAAAGAAGTCGGTTGGGATATAACAAAACCTGATGCAATAGAATATGAAGTATCTGGTATGCCAAAGACATACAGCTCTTCATCTGGTATAGGTTATGTTGATTACGTTTTATGGGGTGATGATGGTAAACCTTTAGGACTTGTTGAAGCTAAAAGAACAACAAAAGATGCCAAAATAGGAAGAGAACAAGCTGAATTATATGCGAATTGTTTAGAGAAAAAGTTTGGACAAAGACCAATAATTTTCTATTCTAATGGTTATAAACACTATATTTGGGATGATAAAAATTATCCTCCTAGAGAAGTTGCCGGGTTTTATTCAAAAGAAGCCTTAGAAAGACTAATAACAAGACGTAACATCAAAAAAGACCTTATTAATGTTGATATAAATAAGACTATTACAGAAAGACCATACCAAGAAAGAGTTATCAAAAGTGTATGTGAAAACTTTCAAAACAAAAGTAGAAAGTCATTGCTTGTTATGGCAACAGGTACTGGTAAAACAAGAGTTGCAATTTCTATTGTAGATATTTTAACCAGATATAATTGGGCAAAGAGAATTTTGTTTTTAGCAGACAGAACTCCCTTAGTAGTACAAGCTCAAAGGAATTTTGCCAAGCATTTACCAGAACTAAATCCTGTTGATATAACAAAGTCCAATAATAATGATTATACAAATAGAGTTGTTATATCTACATATCAAACAATGATGAATTTGATAGATGCCAAAAAGGGAGATAATAAAATATTTTCCGCCGGGCATTTTGACTTGATAATTATTGATGAAGCTCATAGGAGTGTATATAAGAAATTTGGTGAAATATTTAATTATTTCGATGCAATGATGTTGGGTTTAACTGCAACTCCAAGAGATGATATAGATAAAGATACTTATAAAGTGTTTGAATTAGAAAAAGGTGTACCAACTGATTATTATGACCATGATACCGCTATTAAAGAAGGGTATTTAGTACCATTTGAGAGTTTTAACACTGGAACAAAATTCTTAACACAAGGTATAAAGTATGATGATTTATCACCTGATGAAAAGGAAGAATATGAACTGAAGTTTTATGATGAAGAAACTGATACGCTTCCTCCTATGATAAATGCCTCTGAATTAAACAAGTGGCTTTTTAATGTTGATACTGTTGATAAGATACTAGAATGTTTAATGACTAATGGTATTAAAGTTAATGGTGGCGATAAGTTAGGGAAGACTATAATATTTGCAGCAAATGAACAACATGCAAGATTTATTGAAGAAAGATTTAACGCAAATTATAAGAAGTATAACGGTGAATTTGCTAGGGTTATAACTCACCAAACTAAATATTCCCAAAACTTAATAGACCAATTCTCAGACAAAGACAAAGAACCGACAATAGCTATTTCTGTTGATAAGTTAGATACTGGTATAGATGTCATTGAAGTAGTTAATTTGGTATTCTTTAAAGTTGTTAGGTCAAAGACTAAATTTCATCAAATGATAGGTCGAGGAACAAGATTGTGTCCTAACTTATTTGGCTTAAATAAAAATAAGGAAAAATTCTATATATTTGATGCTTGTGGAAATTTTGAATATTTTGATATGAATCCTGATGGTGCAAAGACATCCGATACAATGCCTATTTCTCAAAGAGTATTCTTAAAGAAATTAGAATTGGCAGAAAAAATAAAGGATGATGATGAGATATTAAGACTGTTATCTAAAAAAATTAAAGATGACTTATGTTCTACTGTTAAAACAATGGATAGAGATAATTTCATTGTAAGAAGACAATTAGAAACCGTAGAAAGTTTTTCTGCCAGAGAAAGATGGGATAATATAGATGATATAGACTTCATTAACATAGAAAAAAAGTTATCCAAATTGCCGAATAATAATGAAGATGAAGAAGAAAATTGTAAATATTTTGATTTAATGATTTTAAATTCACAGTTGGCAATATATGGTAAAGATGCGAAAAAACTTGAAAAATACCAAAAAGACTTGATTAAAATAGCAAGCAAGCTAGAGCAAAAATCTTCAATTCCTATGGTAAACAAAGAATTAGAAATTATACAGGAAATTCAGACTGATGAATTTTGGTGCAATGTAACAATTTCAGACTTGGAAAATGTAAGAATAAGACTCAGAGACTTAATTAAATTTCTAGATAAAGAACAAAGAGAAATGGTTGTAACTAATTTTGAGGATGAAAGTATAACAAATATTCAACCTCAAACAGTACCAAATCCAGTACCAAGTATTGATATGGAAAGATATGAAAAGAAAGTAAAAGCATTTTTACTAGAGCATAAAGATATATTAGCTTTGTATAAATTGCAACATAATAAAAAATTAACCTACACTGATATAGAACAATTACAAAAGATTTTAGAACAAAACTCTGATATTGTCTCTATTGAAAACCTTCATAATCTTCAAGGGGGATTAGGTCTTGGTGAGTTTATTAGAAAGATAATTGGTTTAGATGTTGAATCCATTAAAGAAGTTTTTGCCGAATATTTAGATAGCAACAAGTTTAATTCTAATCAAATAAGATTTATAGAAATGATAATAGAATATTTGAGAGTTAATGGCACAATGTTAGATTTAAGTATTTTATATGAACAGCCTTTTACTTATTCAAATACAGATGGAATTGATGGTGTATTTTCGAGCAATGATTCAGACAAGATTATACATTTAATCAAAACTATAAATGACAATGCAATTATATCTTTATAAATAAAATGTGTAGGAAATATTCAATCAATTATTGCTAAATATAGTGCTTAGATTTTTAAATAAAGCTTTGATTTGAGTATATGACGTATTTTCAAATCTTTAAACAGTTCGGTTTTGGGTTAATTTATATTTGGAAGAAAATATTCGTGGATTTAGTAAGACAAAAGCCCTGTAATAGCAATCATTACAAGGCTTTCGTGCATCTTAAGGAGCAATGCAATTCAATTTTTTGTATAAAATTCAATTGTCTATAAAAAGTACACTTTTCGTGGACAAATTCTTTAAATGCAAAATCAACCATTTTTAGAGGTGATTTCCTACAAAAAAGGTACACAAAACACACCTAAGTTTTTATGGACTCTGCGTATTTATAAAATGTACTTTTTGCAATATTACACATAGACATTACATCCTTGACCTTAATCAATCCTTGTTTATATAATTCATAAGCTCTTATGAAGTCTTTGGGTATTTCTGATTTAGGTCTTCCAAACTTAACACCATTCGCAAGAGCTGACTTAATACCTTCAGCCTGTCTTGTTTTGATATTGGTTCTTTCTTTCTCTGCTACATAGCCTAATAGCTTTAATACAATGTCTGTAATCAATCTCCCGGTTAATCCGTTGATTATCTCTTGTGTTTAAAATAGGCATATCTAGGACTTGAATATCAACTCCCTTATCAATCAATGTTTCCCACTCTTTGCAGATTTCTGTATAGTTGCGACCAAATCTATCAATCGAGTGAATAATCAATAAATCGCCTTCTCTTAATTGAGCTTTCATTTGTTGGTATTTTTCTCTACCTACAAAGTTCTTTCCAGAAGCCTTTTCTACGACTATTTCATCAATGTTTAAATCTTTAAGTGCATCTAGTTGCCTGTTTTCATTTTGTTCACGAGTCGACACTCTTATATATGCAAATACTTTACTCATTTTAAATCCTTTCTTTTGGTTTGGAGAATTTTCAGATTTTCCATAAAGTTTACCTTCTGCCATACAATCACTTTTTATAGATGATTAAATCAATTCCAAAAGGCTTGATATGGATAATTGCCTCAGCTTTATTCTTGAATTTAAATATCAAATCTAAATCATCTGTTATTTTTGAAGGTTCTAATCCATAAGGCTCAAGCTCTTTTAAAATCAAATCTTTGTAGAAATTAAAGTCTAAATCCTCATCCTTATCAAATAGATGGCAATATTTATAATATGACAAGACAATTTCAGATTGAGTTTCTTTGACTTTTTTAAGTTGTTCTTTGAAATCTTCAAATGTTTTTATTTTAACTTTTTCTATTTTTTCCATCTTTAATTCCTTTAGTTGATATAAGGGGGAATAATCCCCCTTAAAATTAATGCTCTGAACTTAAAAGTAGGGTGTAAACAATTGGGTTTACTGATGATAATTCTAAAAAGAACTTGTATGTTGTAATCTCTTCATCATCTCTGGTTGGTAAATCTATAAATGGAATCATTTGCTTAGCGACTGTTATACATTCGTGGTAATTGTTGCCAATCCAACCTTCTCTATAAATCTCAAAGTAACCTTGATGTTTTTTATCTACTGCAACCTCAACGACAAAGAATGACTCTTCTTCTGTTTTATAGGTTTTTAAGACATCGGGCATGTAGTATATTACCGTATCTATTAACCAATGAGCATCTAAAGTTTGTGCAAAATCTAAAATCCCTTCTGTATATAATAGGTTGCTGCAATAATTGCGTTTGTATAATCTTTCAGAGCCAAAGTTTCTGCTAAATACTTTATTAACATCGTTATATGTTGTTATCATTTTCAAATCCTTTCATATTTCACTATTACTTAACTTTTACCCCCTAAGGGGAAGGGGAATAATCCCCTATAAAATATCGAATTTGAAATATGTTGAAACCTTTAATAGTGCTTTATATAATTCGCTATACTTAGTTTTTAATGTTTTTGTGTCTATATTATTTCTTGTTATTTCTGTTAATTTGAAAGTATGTGAACCAGCTTGTAATTCTAAGACATTGGCTTTATTCATAACTTTTTAACTTTGGCTATTCGTTCGTCTTTAAGTTCTTTTAATTCCGCTATTTTGCTTTCGAGTGATTTAATTACCTTTGCTTCTTCTTCAAGATTTAAGTCTGTTGTGATAACGATATTTTGCATAGTTTTGCTCCTTTGTTTAAAGTTAGTATTTACTTGAAGCTGTGCACTGCTTACGTTTCACATGTAACCATATAGTTACATATCTTGTCAACTTTTCGGCATGATTTTTTGCAGCAATTATTTACTTGACAAGAGTAACTATATAGTTATCATATAGATAAGGGGGCAGAGATGCGAGAACAAAAACCAAAATATATAGTCCCAGACCAGACAAAAAAAAGAGTGCAAGATTTCATGAATGACTTTATGGACACTCAAAACCTAACAAAAGCAGGACTTGCAAGAATATTGGAAGAAAAACTCGGTCGGTCTGGATGCAGAACAAATTTAGTTAAGAAATTCTCAAATGCAACATTTCAACTATCTGAGGTAATAGAAATTCTTGACTTATTCGACTGTAAATTAAAAATAGTTCCTAAAACGTCGATAGAGGTAGCTGAAAATAAAGATTAACGTAAAAATTAATCTTCTCAGAAAATTTTTTAGCAATTCTGACAACTTTTACCTATTTTAGCTATAAGCTCATCTCATTTTTGTTTTTTATAGTCAGTAAATTTAATATATGAAATAATATCGGTAATTTCTTCTTTGGCGTAACTTAACCCGGCAAGTAGAGTGCTTATTTTGTCATATTTATTCATGTCATCGGGTATGATTTTTGATTTATTAGATGTTTTTTGTGTAGCTGGTTTCATGTTCTCAAAGATTAAGGATAAAGAAATTTCAAGAGCTTCGGCAAGTTTAATTATTGTTTCAACCCTTGGCATAGATTTAGCATTTTCTAAGTCAGATATTACACCTATGCTAACGCCAGTAATTTTATTCAATTCTCTAATGGTAATATTTTTTTCATTTCTTTTATTTGCAATAAAAGCACCAATTTGATTTAAAATTAGCTGTTCATATATTTTTGCCTGTTTGCTTATGTCTTCTGCATTTTTCAACGGGGATTCTCCTTTTGTATATCATACTACTCTTTTAACCGTTACGTGTCAAGAAAAAATGAACTTGTTCGGAAAATAATGTAATTTAATACTTAAATAAACGAACACGTTCGACAAAACTTGACAAAACAAAAAATATGTTGTATAAATATAATATGCCGAACACGTTCGGTAAAAGATGTACAAAAAAAGAAAGGATATTTATGAATATGTTCAACATTATGACAATTAAAGAATTTGCAAAAGCCATTGGTCGAGGCGTAAGCACGATTTATGATTGGAAAAACAACGGAACAATACCAGCGAATTGTTTCAAACAAATTGGTTCAATTTGGTACGTTAAAATTGATGAAATTAAAGTTTTTCTTGCGTCATAAGGTTCAATTATGGCTGGTAAATATAAAAACAATATCAGAAAAGACAAGCGTGGCGGTTATTCTTATAAAATAACAGTGGCAGGAGTGCAATATCAGGGTGCTTGTAAGAACTGTTACTCAAGAGAAAAAGCTCTTGCTTATGTTGCTAATTTAAAAGCCGAATTAAGAAATAAAGAAAAGCTATCTAATGATAAAGTCATAACAATAGGTGTATTGGGTGAAAAATACAAACAATACACCCTTGCAAAGAATGGGGATATAAAGCATGTAAGGTCTAAAGTTAAATTCTTTAATGAATATTTTGGCATTACAACACCAGCAGTAGATATTAAAAGAAGCGATATTGATAGACTTATAAATTATTGCAGAACCGTAAAAAAACACAAAGACACTACTATCGATAGATACATTAGTGCTCTATCTAAAATGTATAATATTGCAATGGACGATGAAATTCTTCTAAAGAATCCTTGTTCTAAAGTTAAAAAATTAGGGTTATATAACCAACAGAATTTTAAATTTTGGAACAAAAATGAGATTTTAGCTATTAAAAAAGTTTCTCCACTCTGGCTTGTTGATATGATAGATTGTGCTTTAATTACGTCATTAAGAAGAGCAAATATCCGTCTGTTTAATAAAGATTGGGTTGATTGGGAACGCAATAAAATCATAGTTCCTTGTGAACACTCTAAAAGTAGAAAAGCCATAGAATTGCCTATGGGTAAAAAGCTAAAAGAAATTATTGCAAGAAATTTTGATGATAACGATACAGAATATGTATTTATCAATAAATCAAGAAAAACTCCACGTAGTGAAAAAACCTTAGAAAATAAGCTTAAAGAATCTTGTGCGTTAGCAAATGTTAAATACTATGGTTGGAATGGATTTAGACACACTGCTGGGACTCGTATGGCTCAAGCTTGTGTTCCAATACATGAAATTCAAAGCTATATGGCACATTCAACACCACTTGTTACACGAAAATATTTGGATAATAGCTATACAAATAAAATTGCAGCGATGGAAATTTTAGAGGGGTATTAAAAAATGAGTACATAGTTGAGTACATAGTTAAATCCAAAACGCTGTCCAGCTTGGGTTTAAGTAATGTCGACGGGGGGACTTGAACCCCCACAGGTCTCCCCACATGCACCTCAAGCATGCGCGTCTACCATTCCGCCACGTCGACATTTTTATGAAATATTTAATTATCAATTTTACCTGTCAGCTATTTAAAATTATCAAAGAAATATGTGCTTGTCAATTAATCTTCGTATTTTTTAAACAGCAGCGATGCATTGTGTCCGCCAAAGCCAAAAGAGTTTGTCAGGGCGTACTTAATATTAGCCTTAACTGCTTTGTGGGGCACATAATTAAGGTTTGCAACCTCGGGATCCTGATTATCAAGATTTATTGTAGGAGGTACAATACCTTCCTTTAGAGCCTTTATACATACGATAGACTCGGCTGCACCTGTCGCACCAAGCATATGGCCATGCATACTTTTGGTTGAAGAAACCTTAAGGTTTTTATTTGTATCAAGGTCGCCAAAAACTCTTGCAATGGCTTTTGACTCGGCAATGTCACCCAGTCCTGTGCTTGTACCGTGAGCATTAACATAGTCAACCTCTTCGGGTTTAATGTTTGCATCTTTAACGGCAAACTCCATAGCCTTGGCGGCACCTGCCCCTGTAGGATCGGGTGCCACAATGTCATATGCATCTGCAGTTTGACCATACCCTACGATTTCAGCGTAGATTTTAGCACCTCTTTTTTTAGCATGTTCAAGTTCTTCAAGAACTATAATTGCCGCACCCTCGGACATTACAAAACCGTCGCGGTCTTTGTCGTAAGGGCGGGAAGCCTTTTCGGGGGCGTCATTTCTTTTTGAAAGGGTCCTTGCGGAAGTAAATGCTCCGATACCCAGAGTTGTGATAACGGCTTCCGAACCGCCGGCTATGATTATATCCGCATCGTTGTACTGAATTGTACGGAAAGCGTCGCCCACACAGTGGGCTGATGTAGCACAGGCCGTAACAATTGCTTTATTAACACCTTTTGCATGGTGGCGCATTGAGATTCTTCCTGCGCCCATATCCGCAATCAGCATAGGAACCGTAAAAGGAGAGCATTTTGTAGGGCCTTTTTCCAAAATGTTGTGGTGCTGTTTTTCAAAGGTATCAAAACCGCCTGCGGCAGAGCCTACAATAACTCCGTATCTGTAGGGGTCTGTGCAATTTTCATCTATGCCTGCGTCGCTTACGGCCTCATCGGCTGCAACAACTGCATATTGGGTAAAGCGATCCATTCTTTTTGCGTCTTTGGGCTCGAGTTTTCCCCAGGAGTCAAAATCCTTTATTTCGCCTGCAATATGCACACTGTGGCCCTCAAGAGGAATCCTCTCAATAGTGCTTATAGCACTCTTGCCCTCCAAAATACTGTCCCAGAACTTCTTGGCTCCGAAACCGTAAGGTGTTGCCATTCCGATACCAGTTACTACTACTCTTCTTTTCCTGTTCTCCATCATTTCTTCCTTAAACTTTCAAAACAAAAAGTTACAAGTTGATACTATCTCATTGCAACTTTTTTGCAAATGAATCTCGTGTCTCAAATTTTAACTATGAATGAGAATCGATATAATCTACAGCGTCCTGAACGGTTGCAATTTTTTCGGCTTCTTCATCGGGGATTTCGCATCCGAATTCTTCTTCAAAAGCCATTACCAATTCAACTGTATCCAATGAGTCTGCACCCAAATCGCCTGTGAAGCTTGCTTGCGGTGTAACTAAATTTTCATCAACGCTTAATTGGTCAACTACAACTTTTTTAACTCTTTCTAATGTGCTCATTTTTACCTCAATTTATAATACTAACTAACTTACTTTATTGATTATACAGGGCACATGAATATTTTGCAAATTATAAACTTTAAAATTTACGTTATTTCTCTTTCCCTTGCAGCACGGGCGCTTTAAGTACAACGGCTTCCCTGTCGGACGCCCGATAATTGTTAATTTTTTTTACAATTTATTCCATGACAATAAAAAGCACACCTTGGGGGTGTGCTAAAATCTCTCTCTATTTTTCTCCGTATAAAAAGACGCCGCGGACTAGTTGCTTGCAGTCCAGATGGCGTCCCTTGATAATTTTGAATTTACCACTTCCTGTGAAATGTTTATATTAGAAGGAGTAAAGATGAAGACAAATTCGCCGATTTTTCTTTGTGAGCCGTCAAGAGCATGTGTGCAGCCGCATAAGAAGTCAACGATTCTTTGAGATTGTTCTCTGTCAAGTAATTGCAGGTTAAGGATAACTGTCTTTCTTGATTTAAGTGCTTCTACAATATTGATTGATTCGTTGAATGCTCTGGGTTCAAAAACAATTACTTCATATCCTCTGTTAGCGCCGTGCAAAACTCTTAAGTTGCCGCGTTCTCTTGTTTCCATAGGACTTTGCGCTTCAAAATTGCGTTTAAGTACGTTTGTACCGTCTGTTTCATACTCGTTTTCGTATTCGTCGTTTAACTCTCCGAATTCATTTTCATCCGGATTGTCAAAACCGAATAAGTTGTATAAAAACTTAAATTTTTCTCCTATGCCTGCCAATTTCTTTTCCTCCTTTTATGAATTTTCAAACAGTATTCTTCCTAATCTTATCATTGTTGCGCCTTCATCAAGCGCTATCTTGAAGTCATTGCTCATTCCCATAGAGAGTTCCCTAAAGCCGTATCTTTCCTTGAGTTCTCTCATCTGTGAAAACAGCCTCCCGAGTTCTTTCCCGTCATTTAAAAGGGGTGCAATATTCATAAGCCCCTCAATTTCAAGAGAATCAAACTTTGTGATTTCTTTAATTAAACTATCCAACTGTGAAGGTGCAATTCCGAATTTTGATTCTTCAGAGGCATTGTTAACCTGTATCAGAATCTTCTGGACAATGTTCTTTTCTGCCGCGTATTTTGCTATCTCCCGAGCTACTTTAAGCGTGTCTACACTGTGGATATATTCAAAATTACCCACGACATGTTTGACTTTATTCGTTTGTAAATGTCCAATAAAATGATAAGTTGATTTTGACTTAATTTCATCGTCTAATTTGCTGATTTTTTCAACCGCTTCAAGTGCTCTGCTCTCTGCAAAGTCTCTTAATCCCGCGCAATATGCCTCTTTGATTTTTGATGAGTCATAATACTTGGTTACCGCAACTATCCTTACTTCTCTTCCGTTAATGATTTTCAATATACGATTGAGATTTTTTGATACGGCAGATTGTTCGCTCACTTATCATTTCCCCGTTCGCGCCATTTGCACGACTTTTTTATTATATTGTACTTGCAGCTGTGTGACAACATTTTGTTGAGTAAACAGATTGTTGTGCATACACTTTTTGTTAAAACATGCATGGGCACATGATTTGAGCATGTTTTATGTGTAGTAATATTTCTTAATAATAGGCCAAAAAACACTTAACAATGCTTTACAAGAAAAAAATCATACATATGCATGATATGCAAAAAATGCGCTCAACTGTTTTAGCGGGGTTTTGACCGCAGGCTAGATGATTAAATCTTTCATCTCTTCTATTGCCTGCTCTAAACCTACAAAGACGGCGCGTGAAATAATGCTGTGGCCGATATTAAGTTCAATAAGCCCTTCAATTTCATGCATTCTGTGGACATTTTGATAATTAAGACCGTGGCCTGCATTAACCTTTAAACCCAGATTCTGGGCAAGCGCCGCTGCAGTTTTTAATTTTTCAAATTCCTCTTTTTCACACTCCGTGCTAAAAGCATTTGCATAGGCGCCGGTGTGCAGTTCAATAAAATCTGCATTGCATTTGTGTGCAGAGAAAATCTGTTTTTCATCGGGGTCGATAAAAAGACTGACCACAATGCCTGCCTGATGAAGAGGTTTAATAAAATCCCTTATGTACTCTTCCTGTCCGTGGACATCCAATCCGCCTTCGGTTGTGACTTCCTGTCTTTTTTCGGGAACAATGCAGCAGGAGTAGGGTCTGTTTGCAATTGCAATTTGCTGCATTTCTCCGGTTGCAGCCATTTCAAGGTTTATGTTTGTTTTTATGTTTTTCTTAATTAAATCTAAATCCGAGTCTTTGATGTGGCGCCTGTCTTCTCTTAAATGAATTGTAATTGCGCTTGCTCCCGCTCTTTGTGCAATTATTGCAGCATCAAGCACATCGGGCTCATCTCCGCCGCGGGCATTTCTTAAGGTTGCTACGTGATCTATATTGACTCCTAATTCCATATGCAAATAATATCACATTTTATTTTTTTTTAAAATAACTGGTACAAATCGACTATTTATTGTGTACTTTTGTGGACTAAAATGAAATTTCATATATAATAATTGTAAAATATTGTTAAAATTTGTCCGAAATTTTACGAGATTTAAATAAGTGATTTGTCCAAAGTGCAAAACTGAAGTAAGTGCTCAAGATGTTCTGTGCCCTAGCTGCGGCCTCAGACTTAAGTTTAAATGCCCCAGGTGCGGAAATTACACCCGTATAGGCTCTTCTTCCTGTTCGGTCTGCGGTTTTGCGTTTGTTAAATTCTGCCCCAAATGCGGAAGTGCAAACTACGCCTCATCGCCGGAGTGTCGAAAATGTTCTTATGTTTTTGACAAGACGGCTGTTTCGGGTGCAGACGGACAAAAGCTGTCGCATACGGATAAAAAAGAGTCTGTGGCGCCTGATACAAGTAAGAGTTTTAAATCCGGACAAAAAAAAGAAGAGGTAAGGCAAAAAATACCGGGACAGTCCCGAGGGGTGAAAAAAGCACCGTCTGCTCCCGTGCAGCCAAAACTTGCAGTTTTTGTGGATTTTATTAATCTTGAAAATCTGTTTGAAAAATACAAGGATGAGGAGTTCAGGCAAAAGGTGGTTTTAAATATTAAAACCTCTGTAAAACTCGGCTTTAATACTTCATGCGAGTTTATAAATCCGCATGTAGTCGTGTTTAAAATTCCGCATACGAAAAATTTTAAATTTTTGGACAAGGTCAAGCTCTTTTCTCAGGAGTTTGAAAAATTTAACAATATTCTGAGTGAAACACTCGGTGTAGGGATTAACTATAAATTTGCCGTATTAAGAGAAGATGAGTATACTTCGGCGCGCTCGCCAAAACAGTTAAATTACGGTATAGAAAAAGACATAATAACCTCAGAGGACGCGTATTCTCTGCTTTCATCAGAGATACCGCTTATAAAAATTTCTCCCGAGTCATACAAAATGGTGTTTTTAGACCAGAAGCCCGTTTTCTCGCAAAGCGAGTCAAGAAGGGATGATGTGGCACTTGAAATGGTACTGGATGCCATAAATGACGGCGGGAGCGAAATCAGAGCCATTTCGATAAACGCACCGAGAGGCTGCGGCAAGACACATCTGCTTGAAGCAATGTACAAAAGGCTTGAAGGCGAACCGCATATAGTTTTAAAGGGTCATTGCTGTGCACTTACACAGGTGACACCTATGGGACTTATTCAGGATGTCTGCCTTTCGCTTTTTGATCTTTCTTTTGCACCCAGCAGATATGAAAAAAGGGTTCAGGAGCTTAAAAACGTTCTGGGGCAAAATCTTTCCGGACATATCGCGCAGGAGAAAATAGATACTCTCATAAATATAGCCTACCCTTTAAAAGAGGCGTATTACGAGAATATTTTAGAAAACAAAAAGAAAACTTTTGAAGATTTAAAAGATATTCTTATTTATCTCAAGTCTAAAAACAAGCTCACACTTGTAATTGACGATTTTGACCTTATCGATGAAACTTCTTTTGATTTTATTAAATATTTGATTGAAAACGATTATTTTAAATCTGGCGCAAAGCTTGTTTTGACCTATCGAAACCAGCATGCGATAGCAATGTATATTAATTCGGACAAATTACCCAAAAACGCCTGCCTCAATATCAATCTGGCACAGAAAGAAGCATCGGATGTTAAAGAGTTTATAAAATCCCGGCTCGGCAGTTGCGATATACTTCCGCAGGGTGTTCTAAATCAGATAATTATGAATGCCGGAGGTAATTTTGCATATATCGAGCAGGTTTTATATGACCTTATCGAAACAAAGGTTGTAACCCTTCAAAATAAAGAATTTGTTTTTGATAAAGAACAAAATTCCATGTACATATTCAATTCCTTAAGCGAGCTTTTAAACAAACGTTTTGAGTTTTTGAAAGACAATTACCGTTTTGAATATGAGTTTCTGATGGTATCTTCAATGCTCGGCGGTAAATTTACAAAATCTCTTATGGAAAAAGTCTTTTCTCTTGAGCTTGAGAAATTTGAGAAAGTTGCCGCTTTCCTTGAAAAAATCGGTTATATAAAAAGAATTACCGAAAATATCTTTGAATTCAGAAACTCTCTTGTATGGTCACATGTTTACGCATGTGCAAAAGAAGATAAAGATATTCTGGATTCGCTCAAGGCGCTTCTTAATGAAATATGCAAAAGAACAGTATCTTCTCCTGCTATACCTTCGCTTCTGGCGCAGATTACCGGCGAAAAAGAACTTGCCTTTAAACTCTGGACAATGAGCCTTAAACTTGCCTCATATATAGGCGATGTAAGTTTTTATACCATGTGTCAGAAACAAAGCCTTATTCTGCTTGAAGATGTTAAACTGCCTAATTTTGATTACATAAAAAATAATATCTGCGAGCGCCTGGGTAAACTTACATATGCCAAAAATCCCAAAGAAGCGGCGGAGTATCTGTCTAATGCCATAGTATGCGCGCAAAACAAAGGGGATGAGAGCAAAGTTGTGGAACTAAGCGGTTATCTTATTCAAAGCTGCAAGATAGCTCAAAATTTCCCTGCAATTGTTGAAACGGTTGATGCTGTTCTTATGATTTATTCTAAACCCAGGCAGGATTTACAAAGGGCACTTATTAAAACAAGAAAACTCGAGGCGCTTCTTGAGCTTGGCAACTGGTCTGAAATTGCAAGTATTGTTAATAACGAAGTAAATCCCGTCCTGCAGGAGTTTTTAAAGCACCCTAAGAAAAATGACTTTGCCGATACAAGAGAGGTTTATGAAACATGGATTATGTCAAACATTATCCTTGTGGAGTCCTATGCGCAGCAGGGCAGCCCTCTTGCCTTTGAGCTTGTAAATGAGATTCAAAAAGAGTTAAACAAAGATAAAAGCCAGCGTTCAACAAGGCTTAAAATGCACCTTGCACTGTCTCACGCGTGCGCCCAGACTTCAAGGGGCTATATAAAAGATTCGGATGAGATTTTACAGTCTATATTAAAAGAGTTCTCTTATGCGGTAAATGACCTCAAGCTGGTTTCAAAATGGAATCTTATAGATATATTTAATAAAGTCTTTTCAGGTGACTTTGAAAATATTAAAGACGACCTTTTTGAGGCGGTTACCTTTGCCAACAACTGCGGGGATGAATATACTAAAAATATTTTAAAAACCATGCTTGCTTACGTGCTGTTAAAGGAAAACAACGCGCTTCGCTCGCTTGAAATCTGCGCCGAGCAGATGACATATTTTTCGGACAAAAAAATAGCCTTCGGCGCACTTCTTGCCTGGTATATAAGTGCAAAAGCAACACTGCCGTCGTCAGGGCCCGACAGATGTATAGAAATCTGTGAAAAAGCGGTAACGATATGCGAAAGTGCAAAAATCAGCAGTATTAATTTTAAAATTCTTTTTCAGGAACTTTTATCGCGCGCGTATCTTCAAAAGAACGATTTTGATAATGCAAAAATGTATTGCGAGCTTGCGCTTCAGGATGCAAGCGCAAATGAGTTAATATTTCTTCAAATGTGTCTGTACCGCCTGAGGGCAAATATTATGCAGGATTCCATCGTAAAAGCGGATGACGACAAAAAACTCTCAATTGCACAAAATACCGTAAGGGTTTATGAAAAATCCCTGCTTCTGGCTTCACGTCTGGGGCTTGAGCGTCATCATTATGTAATACAGAAAGAACTTACGGCTTTCAGGGCTTATTGTCAGCTCAACCGTATAAGCTGATTGACACAAGGGTAAAAATTAACTAGAATCATGCTATGAACTCGGATACACCGCAACATATGTATAGTGCTGTTCCTCCGACAAAAATGAGGAACAGGGAGGAAAAATTCAGAGAGGCTAAAAACTCTCCATTCTGGCATTTTGTGGGTGATATTGTTTTTGCCAAAATGATTGAGGCGCGTTTTTATTCGGTTATGTATAAAAATCTTGAGCGTCTTGAAAACAGGGACAAAAACAGGGCGACAATTTTCTATGCACCGCACAATAACTGGTGGGACGGAGTTCTTGCGTATAATATCGTATACAGGATTATTAAAAAAGTTATTAAAAAGCTGCGCTTTCGCTTTATGATTGAGGAAATGAACAGATTTCCGCTTTTTCAGTATGTCGGTTGTTTCCCGATAAACAAAAAATCCCCGCAGGCGTCTATGAAGTTTTTGCGATATGCGGTAACCACTCTTAAGGATCCCGATATTGCGTTTTGGATTTTTCCGCAGGGGATTATCCGTCCGCCTATGTATCGTCCCGAGATTTTTCAATCAGGTCTTGCCTACATAGTTAAAGAGGCTGTTAAACAATTCGGCGGCGTGAATCTTGTGCCCGTTGCCATAAACTATACTTTTTTAAGGCAGGACAGACCTGAAATACTTATAGAATTCGGAGAGCCAAAAATCGTAACTGATGCGGGATTAGACAGAAAAGAATTTACCCATGCGCTGGAGCGGGAATTTGAACATTTTCTGGACAAACAGCAATCGGATATTTCAAGCGCCAATTTTGAGGGTTATCATTATCTGTACAGGCAGAAATTAAAATGGTGGCGCTATATTGAGCAAAAACTCAAAGCAAAAGGCTTGAAAAACAAAGAGATTATAGATTTAAAATAGGCATTTTATGAAAAAATATTCTGTGGGAATTGATTTAGGCGGAACAAAAATCCTTGCCGGAGTTGTAGATAAAGCAGAGGGCAAAGTCCTTTTTGAGGTTAAAAACAAAACCAAAAAGGAAAAAGGAAATAAAAAAGTTACCGCAAAAATAATTGAAACCATAGAAGAACTTTTTGCTGATTCAAATATATCAAAGGATGAAATTTCTTCAATCGGCATAGGTCTTGCAGGACAGGTGGAAAGAAAAGAAGGGGTTTTGATAAACGCCGTAAACCTTGAATGCAGGGATTTGCACATAAAGCAGATTCTGGAAGATAAATTTTCCATTCCCGTAAATATTGGAAATGATGTCGAGGTAGCGACCTTCGGCGAGTTGAAATTCGGTGCGGGCAGAGGCTATAAGGATATTGTCTGCATATTTGTCGGTACGGGAATAGGCTCGAGCATTGTAAAAGACGGTAAAATTCACCTCGGCGCAAGCCAGAGTGCAGGCGAGATAGGACATATCATAGTGGATTTAAACGGCAGAGCCTGTGCCTGCGGTGCAAACGGCTGCCTTGAAGCATATGCTTCAAGAAGTGCAATAGAGTCAAGAATTCTGGGTGCCGTTAAAAAAGGCAGACGCTCAATTATTACGGAGTTGACCGAGGGAAAAAATAATATAAGTTCAAAACATATTAAAAAATCTCTTGAAGCCCATGACGAGGTTGTAACACAGTTTGTAAACGAAGCGACAGACTATCTCTCGGGCGGGATTGCAAGTGTTATAAACTTCTATAACCCCGAACTTATAATTCTGGGCGGCGGTTTAATTCAAAGTGTGGATGAATTTTATCTTGCAACCATTAAAAAAGCCCGCGCAAAGGCGCTTCCGACACCCGCGCTTTCAATAGAATTTAAAAAGGCTGCACTTGGTGATTACTCGGGCGTTATAGGTGCGGCACTTTTAGAAGACAGGGTATTATAGTTATTTTTATGCGATAATTCTACTATGCGCGCCGATTTAGAAAATATAAAAATTCCCGCACTTAACCGTTTCTTAATGCTTGACGGTGTTTCAAAACTGTCTTTAAACGGGCTTAACAACCCTCTCAGGCTGCTTATTTTTAAGGCAATTTTAAACTCGAAAAAAAAGATTCTCTATATCACCCCGAGCGAACAGGAAGCGCTTAAATTTCAAAAGGATTTAGAGAATTTCTGTGAAATTGAAGCAAGGATTCTTCCCTCGCAGGAGATAAATTTTTATGATGATGTGGAGAAAAACTACTACATTTATCAGGAACAGATTAACGTGCTTACGGGAAATTTTGATGTGGTTATATCACCCGTGCGTACTCTTTTTGAAAAGTTTCCACCGAAAGGTTTTTATGAGAAAAATTCTTTTAAAATAACTCTAGGCGAGGATATTGATTATTCAAATCTTGTAAAATCTCTCTCAAAACTAGGTTATAAAAGGGTGACAAGTGTTATGGACGCGGGCGAGTTCTGTGTCAGGGGGGATATTTTAGATATTTACACTCTTGAAAAAAGTCCCGTAAGGATAGAGTTTTTCGGTGACACGGTTGAAGATATAAGATTTTTTGATCCCAAAAATCAACGCAGCTTTGAAAAAACAAGAGAAATCACTATTTACCCTTTATATAAATTCATCGCGGATGAAAAAACAACAGAAAACTTTGAAAAGCGTCTTTACCAAGAGGTTAAAAACGCGCAAAACGAGTTGGGCGAAGACATCTATGCGCAGGTTTGCGAGAAGATAAGACAGGGCGGATATTTTGACGGAATTGAATACTATCAAAACTATCTGACGACATCTCTTGACTCGTGCTTTTCTTATTTTAAAGATTATGTGGTAATTCTGGATGAGTCTTCGCAGATATTTTCAAAATTTGAAAATCTTGACAGGGATTTTCGCGAAGAATATACAAAAGAAGTTTCATCAAATCTTAAACTTCCTCTGTGTGATTTAAACCATGTCAAGTATGAAGAATTTGTAAAAGATATTAAAAAGTTTAAAATAATAGGTTTTGATAATTTTCTTGATGATGATTTTGATAAACTTATTGAGTTTCAAACGTCGCTCACACCTGTTTTTTCTTCCGATATGGAAGAGATTGTATCTTATATAAAATTAAGCCGCAAAAACGGTGCAAAAGTCTTTGTATGTACTGATTACCCTAAAAGAATAGAAGAAATACTCAAAGAAAAAGAAATCTTTACCGATGAGGTTGCCATTCTTCCTTCCCTGAGTTCAGGCGGCGGAGCGGTGGATTTTGATGATAATTTTGAACATCCGCATGGTTTGTATATTTTCCTTACCGACAGGGAGCTTTTTAATAAGCGCTCAAAAGACGTTACCGCAAGAAAATATTTTAAAAATAAACAATCTCAGGATTATATCGACTCAATTAACGATATAAAAGAGGGCGAATATATCGTGCATTCAATCCATGGCGTGGGGATATACAAGGGTCTTACAAAACAGGAAATTGACGGTGCGCAAAAAGACTATCTTGAGATAGAATTTGCCAACAACGATAAGCTTTTTATGCCTGCCGAGCAAATAAATTTATTATACCGCTACCGCGGCGCGGGCGCACAGAAGCCTAAACTTTCAAAAATGGGGGGAAGTGCCTGGGAAGCTACAAAGTCCAGGGCGAAGGCAGAGGTAGAGCTTATAGCACAGGACTTGCTGGAACTTTATGCAAAGAGACAAATGTCCGAAGGTATAGCTTTTGACCCCGACACAACATGGCAGTTTGAAATGGAAGATGCGTTTGAATACACTGAAACACCTGACCAGATGAAAGCAATTATTGAAACAAAAGCCGATATGGAAACCGCGCGCCCCATGGACAGGCTAATATGCGCGGATGTCGGCTTCGGGAAAACAGAAATCGCCATACGCGCCATGTTTAAAGCCGTTATGTCAGGTAAACAGGCGGCGCTTATTGCTCCTACGACAATCCTTGCACTCCAGCATTATCAGACGATTTTTGAGCGCTTTAAACCTTTTAGTGTAAGGGTTGAACTTCTCTCGCGTTTTCGCTCCGCAAAAGAGCAAAAACAGGTGGTAAAAGAGATAAATGAAGGTTCTGTTGATGTTGTAGTAGGCACCCACAGGCTTTTAGGAGATGATATTCAATTCAAAAACCTCGGACTGCTTGTAATAGATGAAGAGCACAAGTTTGGTGTAAGACACAAGGAAAAACTTAAAAAATTCCGTGAGAATATTGATATTCTTGCCATGTCTGCCACCCCTATTCCGAGGACTTTGAATATGGCACTCTCGGGCATAAAAGACCTGTCGGTTATAAACACTCCGCCTAAAAACCGCCTGAGCGTTAAAACTTATGTGGGTGAATTCAGCGAAGCGTATTTAAAAAATGCCATAAACCATGAAATTCAGCGCGACGGGCAGGTTTTTTATCTCTACAACCGTGTTGAAACAATATATCAGTTCAAAGACTACCTCTCATCCCTTGTCCCTAATGCAAAAATTGCAGTGGCACACGGACAGATGAAGGAAGGCGAACTTGAGCGCATAATGTATGAGTTTGCAAACAGAGAATACGATATACTTCTGTGTACTACGATAATTGAATCGGGTCTTGATATTTCAAATGCAAATACAATCATAATCCATGACTGCGACAGGTTCGGGCTTGCCCAGCTTTATCAGTTAAGAGGACGTGTGGGACGCTCCGACAGACAGGCGTATTGTTATTGTTTTTATAAAAAATCAAAAGAACTTACACCCGACGCATATAAACGTTTAAATGCCATAAAAGACTTCGAAAGTCTCGGCAGCGGGTATCACATAGCAATGCGCGATATAGAAATCCGCGGTGTGGGTAATATTCTGGGTTCAAAACAGCACGGGCATATGGTAAATGTCGGTTTTGACACTTATTGTAATCTTCTGGAAGAGTGTGTAAACGAGCTGAAGGCAAATAAGTCTAAAGATCCGTACGCAAAAGAAAAAATTAAAAAACCCAAAAATGCCGTTATAGATATAAATGTGACCGCCTATATACCCGATGAGTGGGTTGGAAGTTATGAACAAAAAATGATTGAATATAAACGCCTGAGCGATGTTAAAAACACTGCAGAGCTTGATAATGTCGTAATAGGTTTTAAAGACCGGTTTTCAAAACTTCCCGAAAGCGTGGAAAACCTCATAAAATTAATAAGGTTAAGACTTATTGCGGAGCAAAATAATATTACCATGATACGTGAAACCCCTGATAATATAAGAATTTATACCCCCTATACCGAAAGGGAATGGATGTATTTGAGGCGTAAAATGGATTTTTCCTTAACAAAATATTTTAAGTTTACAAATCCTCCTAAAGCCTGTAGTGACGCTAAGGGTATTTTGCTTATGAATAAAAATAATCTTAACTTTGATGAAATATTTAACATATTGAGCGATTTGTTCTATTATATATCTAAGATAATATCTGAATTCAAAGTTCAAAACTAACTATAAGGAGTAAAATTTATGAAGTTTACAAAAGTATTGTTAAGTGCAGCATGTTCAGTTCTTTTATTTGCGGGCTGCTCTGCTAACAATAAGGCAATTATCACCGTTAACGGCGAGGCTGTTACAAAAGCGGACTATAACGAAGTTATGGATGTGGTAAAAAACAACCCTCAATACAAGAGCGCACCCGAAGAACAGAAAAAAGAAGACAGCCCCATGATGCTTCTTGCCCGCGAAAGAATAGTTCAGGATTTGATTGTAAGAAAGCTCCTTGACCAGGAATATGCAAAGCGCAAAATTACCGCGACAAACGAAGAAATTGAAGCCAAAAAACAGGAAGTCATAAAAGAACTGGGTTCAAAAGAAAGATTTAACGAGCTTTTAAAACAAAATAACATAACGGAAGATAAAATAAACAAAGACCTTGCAAATGAAGTCAGAATAAATAAACTTCTGGAAGCTACATCAAATGTATCCGTAAGCGACAAAGAGGTGAAAGACTTCTATAAGCAAAATGAAAAACAGTTTGATTATCCCCAGAGAGTCCGCGCTTCGCATATTCTGATAGAAGCAAATCCCGAAATGATTAAAAAGGCGATAATAGACGCAGATAAAGACGGTAAATTAAGTGCTGCGGACATTGATAAAAAAGTAAAAGAAGAAATGGATAAAAAAATGGCGCTTGCCCGTGATGTAAGAGCTCAGGCGATTGCAAATCCCAAAAATTTTGCCGCACTTGCGCAAAAATACTCGGATGACAAAGGCAGTGCGCAAAAGGGCGGAGATTTGGGCTTTTTCCCCAGGGAAGCAATGGTAAAAGAGTTTTCGGACGCGGCATTTTCGCTTAAACCCGATACGGTATCCGAAATTGTTGTAACACAGTTCGGCAACCACATAATTATCGTAACCGACCGCGCCGCAGCGGGAATTGCTCCTTATGAACAGGTTAAGGGCGAGATAAAAGCCTATCTTGAACAAAGCAAAAAAATCTCGGCTCTTCAAAATCTTTTTGACGGTTTGAAGTCAAATGCTAAAATCGAGTTTAATGACCCTGCATTTGACCCCAAAAATATTCAGGATAAACTCAAAAAACAAAACTACGAACAGGAAAAAGCCGCACGTCAGAGTGAAAAAAAATAAAGATAATTTAAAAATATTTCATACAGCCGTCGACAACAGGTCTTGACGGCTGTATTATTATGTAAAAGACAAACGGGAAAAGATATGGGAAAAGTAATACAAAGAGAAAAAATTGAGGAGCTGTTAAAACTGCTGAGGTCGCAAAACAAGGTAATAGTGGCTACAAACGGCTGTTTTGATATTCTGCATGTGGGGCATGTGAGATATTTAAAAAAGAGTAAATCGTTTGGAGATGTACTTATTGTGGGGCTTAATTCCGATAAATCGGTGCGCTCCATAAAAGGTGAAGGCAGACCGGTAAATTCCGAACAGGACAGGGCGGAAGTGCTCTGTGCACTTGAAAGCGTAGATTATGTTGTACTGTTTGACGAGGATTCACCCAAGGATTTGCTTGAGGTGATTAAGCCTAATATTTACACAAAAGGCGCTGATTACACGCTAAAGACGCTTCCTGAAGCCGATGTGATACTCAGAAACAACGGCTGGGTTGAGTTCATTGATTTTGTAGAGGGTAAATCCACAACAAAAATAATCGACAAAATTAAATAATTGTACTAAAATAGACATATTCTGATAGCATTTTGAGGAGACAAAAGGTGAGCAAAAAAACTTTTACACAAAAAGAAATCTCTGAGATTTTAGGCGGCATTTTAACGGTTGTACAGGATTCCGTAATAGACAAAGTTGCCCCGCCCCTGCTTGCCGATGAAACAACTCTTGCTCTTGCTCTGGGCGAAGATGAGATTGCAAATCTTGCAAGTACAAAAGCAAAAGCAGCTCTTGTACCTCTGGGTGTAAATCTTGAAAATATTACAACCATTGAAGTTGAGCGCCCCAGGCTTGCAATGATGAAACTTCTCAATTTGTTTTATGAAGGTCCTGACACGCCCGCGGGAATTCACCCGAGTGCGGTTATTCATCCTGAAGCAAAACTCGGGCAAAATGTTTCCATAGGCCCTAACGTCGTTGTTTCGCGCGGTGCGCAAATTGGCGACAATACTGCACTTTTGCCTAATGTTTATATAGGAAAATTTGCAAAAGTCGGTTCAAACTGCCTTTTCCATCCCGGAGTAAATGTCGGCGACAGGGTGCAAATCGGCGACAGATGTATAATTCACCACGGTGCAAGTCTCGGTGCCGATGGTTTCAGTTTTGTAACGGAAACCCCCGATAACATAGAAAGTGCCAGAAAAGAAGGTGAAATCAAAGGCGGAAAAGAAAATCAAAAAGTCTTTAAAATCCCCTCTCTCGGTTCAATTATAATAGGTAACGATGTTGAAATCGGTGCGAATGCAACAATTGACAGAGGAACAATTGAAAATACCACAATAGGCGACCAGACAAAAATCGATAACCTTGTAATGATAGGTCATAACTGCAAAATAGGCAGGGCCTGCATGATAGTTTCTCAAGTCGGTATCGCAGGTTCCTGTGAAATCGGTGACAGGGTTGTAATAGCAGGTCAGGCAGGTCTTGCAGATCATATTTCAATCGGCGATGACTGTATTATTCTGGCCCAATCGGGCGTTACAAAGTCGCACCCCGCCAAAACGGTTCTTATGGGCGCTCCGGCGGTACCCAGAAAAGACTTCCTGAAGCGTATGAAATACTTAAACGAAGCGGAAGTTATGGTACAAAAGTATAAAAAATATCAACACTTACTAGAGGATTACGAGAAATTTTTAAATGAAGACGGTAAAATCTAAAATCACTGCCTCGGGCAACGGTTTAATGACAAATTTAAGGGCGGATGTTGAAATCTGCCCTAATGTATCAGATAAAAAAGAGGGAATACGGTTTTTTATAAACGGCAAAATGATTGAGGCTAAAACCTCAAACGTTGTTTCCTGCGAGCACTGTGTTGTTCTTGCTAATGTCGAAGAAGGCGCCGGCACAAAAATTGCTCTTATAGAGCACTTTATGGCGGCATGCGCCATTTGCGGCATAGACAACCTTGATGTTTATTTTAAATCACAAGGTTATGAAATACCCATTATGGACGGAAGTGCAAAACACTGGGTGGAATTATTTAACCAAACAGGCTATCAGGGCGAGCAGGCTGCAGTTAAACCCGTTAGTAATCATTTTGTTTTTTCGCACAATAATTCAATGATTGTTCTTATGCCAAATCAGGGCAAAACTACAATTACATATGCCGTTAATTACAATCATCCCGATTTAAAAAACCGCTGGGTAAATTTAGACCTTGACAAAAATCTTGATGAAATTATTGAGGCACGTACGTTCGGGTACTTAAAAGACCTTGAAACATTTCAAAAGATGGGTTATTCAAAAGGGGTAACCATTGAAAATACGGTAGGACTTACGGATGACGGCGGCTATACTGTTGCACTCAGGAGTGAGTTTGAACCTGTAAAGCACAAGATTCTTGATATTATAGGTGATCTTTATTTAACAGGTGTTAACCCTCTGGGGCTTAATGCTAATATTTTTGTTAAAGAAGCGGGACATGCCCTGCATATCAACTTTGCAAAAAATATTGAAAAAAGTTTGTAATTTTTATAAAGGAGAAGCGATGGATACCACAACAGAAAAACCTCTTTCCATGGATGTGATGGAAATTATGGATATGATTCCCCACAGGTACCCCTTTTTACTTGTGGACAGAATAACGGAATATGTTCCGGGCAAATATTCAAAAGGGTATAAAAATCTTACTGCAAATGAGATGTTCTTTAACGGACACTTCCCCGGAAACCCTGTTATGCCCGGAGTTTTGCAGATTGAAGCAATGGCTCAGACGGCGGCTCCCATACTTTTGTCGCTTGACCAGTACAAGGGTAAACTGGCATTGTTTGCCGCGGTTGACAAGGTAAGGTTTAAAAATATCGTACGCCCGGGCGACAGGCTTGAGATGGAAGCATATATGACAAAAATTAAAGGCCCGATTGCAAAATGCGACGCAAGAGCATACGTTGACGGTAAATTATGCGTCGAAGCCGAAATTACTATAGCATTAAAATAGAAAGCGTGAAAAAATGGCAATACACAAAAGTGCCGTAATTTGCGATACGGCAAAAATTGCCCGGGATGTGGAAATAGGCCCTAATGCCGTAATAGGCGAGGGTGTAATCATTGAAGCGGGCGTTAAAATAGGTGCAAATGCACATATAGAATATGCAACAATAGGCGAAGGCACAAAAATTTCTCCTATGGCTTCAATCGGCGGCGAGCCGCAGGATTTAGGCTACAAGGGTGAAAAAACGGGTGTTATAATAGGCAAAAACTGCTGGATAAGAGAATTTGCCACAATTAACCGTGCCTCGGGCGAAGGCAATGTAACAAAAATCGGCAACAAATGCCTGCTTATGGCATATTCCCATGTTGCACACAACTGCGAAGTGGGCGATGAAGTTATTTTTGCAAATGCCGCAACAATAGGCGGGCACGTAAAAGTCGGATTTGGCGCATTCCTGGGCGGCCAGAGTGTATTTCATCAGAATATCAGAATCGGTGAAATGGCTATAATCTCAGGTGCTTCGGCTGCACGTCTTGATATTATTCCTTATTGTAAAGCAGAGGGAATACCTGCGCTCCCCATAGGATTGAATGCTATAGGGCTTCGCCGCAGAGGGGTGGATAAAGCCTCGCGCGACGCCGTTCATAAGGCGATAAGAATTTTAAGAAGCCCCGAGTATAATACCACACAGGCGCTTGAAGTTATCGAAGAAACGGTAGATAAAAATGAATATGTAAATAAACTCGTTGACTTTGTAAAAACTTCAAAACGCGGCGTGACACTGCGCTTTAAGGATGCATATTATAAAAATATGGAGGAAAAAGGCGATGAATAATTTAAAAACCACTCTTGAAAAATATGCACAGATTCTGGTTGATTATTCAACAAAAGTGCAAAAAGGCGACCTTGTTTTAATAAGGGCAGAGAGTGTCCAGTGTCAGCCTCTTGTAAAAGAAATCTATAAGCTTGTTCTTGAGCGCGGTGCAAATCCTGTGGTAAGATGTTCAATTGATGGGCTTGCGGAAGATTTTATTAAATACGCCGGTGATGAGCAGTTAAATTTTATTGACCCTATGACAAAACTTGAATATGAAAAGGTTGATAAGTATATTTCAATAGGCGCACCTTTTAACGTTAAAAATATGGCGCGTGCTGATGCCAAAAAAATGGCAAAACGCTCGGCTGCAACACGTGCTCTGTCAACGGTTATGTTAAACCGTGCCGCCAAAGGCGAGCTGAGCTGGGTGATTGCTGATTATCCGACGCAGGCTCTTGCACAGGAAGCCAAAATGTCACTGGATGATTATACTGACTTTATAATTAACTCCTGCTATCTTGACCTTGATAACCCGATTGAAAAATGGCAGGAAATCGGCCGCGAGCAGGACAGGCTTGTAAATCTTATGAATGGCGGCAAAAAGCTTCATATAACCGGTGAAAAAACCGATATCACATTCTCTGTTGAGGGCAGGAAATGGGTAAGCTGCTCGGGTCTTAATAATTTCCCCGACGGTGAAATTTTTACATCTCCCGTTGAAGACAGTGCACAGGGTGAAATTTACTTTGACTTCCCCGCAATTTACAGGGGAAATGAATCCCATAAAATATGGCTCAAGCTTGAAGGCGGCAAAGTGGTTGATGCAAAGGCGGAAAAAGGCGAAGATTTCCTTCTTTCCATGCTTGATATGGACACAGGCAGCCGCTTTGTAGGCGAGATTGCCATAGGTACCAATGAACGCGTGAAAGATGTTACGGGCAATATTCTCTTTGACGAGAAAATAGGCGGCTCAATTCATATGGCGCTTGGCGCAAGCTATCCTGAAACAGGCGGAAAAAATGAATCAGGATTACACTGGGATATAATCAAAAATATGAAAGAAAATTCAAGAATTTTTCTTGATGACAAATTGATTTATGAAAACGGAAAATTTGTAATATAGGCAAATGAAACCCGAAGACATACTAAAACCTTATATTTCGCTGCTTGAACAAGATTTAAAAACTCTTGTTGATGAGAATAAAAACGAATTAAAGGATGATGTCCTCGGGTTTCTTTTTGCCCCGTCAAAAAGAATAAGACCCGTTTTTACTTATCTGTGTTCTTTTGCATTAAAAAATAAACCCTCGGGTGATATTCAAAAAATTGCACTTGCGCTTGAACTTCTGCACAGTGCGACGCTTGTCCACGATGATATTCTGGATGAAAGTACACAAAGGCGGGGCAGAGAGAGTTTTTATTCAAAATTCGGAGCAAAAAGGGCGGTTATTGCGGGAGATTATCTGCTTTCTCTGTGTTTTAAGGCGTTGTCCGAACTAAAGCATCCGGATGTTTTTAAAATATTTTCAAGTAATATTTTAAAAACAATAAACGGAGAAATTAACCAGTTTAATACAAGATTTCAAATTTCTTCAAAAGAGGAGTATTTCAGGATAATAAGCGCAAAAACGGCAAACCTTTTTGTATGTGCGGCGCAAAGCGTATGCTCGATTTTGGGAACCGATGAATATACGAAAAACGTTTTTGAGGATTTTGCGCTCGGGCTCGGCACTGTTTTTCAAATGAGAAATGATATTAAAGATTTTTCCTGCTCAAAAGATGATATTGAAAACGGTATTTATACACTCTGTGCAATTTATTTTAAGCAGGACAATCCCTCTTGTGATATTATTGATTTAGAAAGTAATAAAGCTGCGCTTTATATAAAAAAAGCGGCAGATGAAACGGATAAGATTGCACAGGATACGGCAGATGTTTTAAACAGGTTAAAAGACGGTACATATGACCTTTCTGCCGTTGATATGCTTAAGAATCTTTGTCTGAATATTTGAGGAAAAAATGAAAAAAGAACAGTTTGTAAAAACAGCGAAAGAATTTTTAAAGGAAACTTTTGATACACTTTTATTTGTAATTGTTGCAGTTATTTTAATAAGGTTTTTTATAGGCGAATTAAGGTGGATACCCTCGGGCTCCATGCACCCGACGCTTATAGAAAAAGACAGGCTTTTTGTAGAAAAAGTATCAAAAGTTTTCCGCCCTCTTAAACGGGGAGATGTGATTGTGTTTTACCCTCCCGATGAAAGGCTTAAAAAGGATGTTTTTTCTGTTTTTTCACGCCTTACGGGTATTTACTGCCGCGATATTGCCTATATAAAAAGAATAATAGGCATGGAAGGCGACAAGTTTGAAATAAAACAGGATAAAGACGGCGACTGGTATGTTTATATTAATGATATTCCGCTGGATGAACCATATATTCTTTCCAAAAAAGACTGGACGCCATGCCGCGATGATATGTACTGCGGACCTTTTGTGATACCTGAAGGACAGTATTTTATGATGGGTGATAACCGCGGAAACTCTCAGGACAGCCGTTTCTGGGGTTTTTTGCCCAAAGAGCGCGTAATAGGCAGGGCATATTTTGTATTCTGGCCGCTTAACCGCATAGAAATGCTCAATAAATACGCAAAATAAGCTAACTAAAGCATTTAGAGTAATATTTATACAAAATTTGACATAGTAGTGCATTTTGTTGTCTAATTATAATAAGCTGACTTGTCTTTTTGGAAGTTTTGAATGCGTATAAAACAGTTAGAAATAGACAATTTTAAATCTTTTGCCAACCAAAATACGATACCGTTTTTGGATGGCTTTACGGTTGTTTCGGGGCCTAACGGGTCCGGGAAAAGTAATATTATTGACTGTATTTTGTTTGCGCTCGGGCTTTCTTCCGCCAGAACCCTTCGCTCGGAGCAGGGTGTGGGAGATTTAATCACTACCCATAATAAAAGAAATGAAGCCTCGGTCAGGGTTACTTTTGCTCTGGATGATGAGGATGAACTTATTATTGCAAGGAAAATTAAAAGAACAAATCAGGGCGTGCAGAGTATCTATTATATGAACGATAAGCAGTGCACGCTTACACAGATACATTCGGAACTTGAAAAATACAATATTACTCCCAACAGCTACAATGTCATTATGCAGGGTGATGTTACCACAATAGCCAATTGCAGCGGAAAAGAAAGAAGACAGTATCTGGATGAGATAGCAGGTACTGCCGATTTTGACAGAAAAATTGCCGCAGCCCAAAAAGAACTTGAAACAGTTGAAGCGCGTGTACAAAATTCACTTATAGTTAAAAACGAAAAAGACGCGCGCCTTGAAGAACTCAAGGAAGAGCGTGAAATCGCACTTAAATACAAGGCTTTAAATGATGAAAAAGCTGAGCTTGAAGGCAGCGTAAATGTTATAAAATACTTTGATACAAAGCGTTCGCTCGATTTGGTTCACCAGAATATTTTAACTTCCACAAAAGAAATAAAAGTCCAAAATACGCGTCTGGACGAGATAAAATCCAAGATAGAAGACAAAAAGGCAAATTACAAAGAAATCTGTGAAATGGTTCGCGCGCAGGGCGAGGACAAACAGCTTGAAGTAAAAAAACTCCTTGAAGAAAAGAAGGGTGAAATCAGCCGTAAGGAAACTTCAATTGCACACAGCGACAAGTTGATTCTGGACAATAAAAAAACAGCCGAAAATTCCAGAAACGGTATAGAAAATCTGACTAAAAAAAAGCAGGAAATAATTGAGGCAATAGGGCAAAAAGAACAGGAAGCAAAAGAAAAAGAAGAACTGCTTGAAAAGAAAAAGTCGGAACTTGCACAGATTCTGCTTGAAATGTCCGGTCTTAATAAAACAGCCGATGAGCATATAGAAAGAAGAAATTTCTTAAGAAAAGAGCTGGATAGTCTTAAGGACAAAGAAACGGAACTTATTAAAACTAAGCTGCCTCTTGAGAATGAACTTTCCAATCTTCAAAAAGAGCTGAACGATATAAATAAGCAAATAGAAGAGCTTGAGGAAGGGCAAAAAACCTTTGATGATAAGCGTGATAAGCTGGAACTTCAGATTCAGACATTGCAAAAAGAACTCGACGATTGTAAAACTATACAGAAAGTGACTTTTGAGGATCTGGATAAAACCCGCACACAGCTGCAGGATTTAGGGCATAGTATTCAGCTTTCTCATAAAAAAATAGTAACTCTTGAAGCTAATAAACAGGCTTACAAAACAGTCACTCTGGGTGCAGGTGTCGAAACAATTATGAATGCTCACTTAGACGGTGTTCATGCGCCTCTTATGCAGCTTGCAGAGGTTGAGGGAGAGTATACGGACGCAATTGATGTTGCTATGGGCGGACGCTCAAGATTTGTTGTGGTTGAAGATGAAAACGTTGCCGCACGCGCAATTGAAATACTGAAGTCGCAAGGGCGCGACAGGGCTACATTTTTACCTTTAAATAAAATTAAGAAAGCACCCTCCCGTCTTTCGCTTCCTAAAGACGAGGGTGTCATAGATTTTGCAATAAATCTTATAGACTTTGACGACAGATATATTGATGCATTTTATTTTGCACTGGGTGAAACAATTGTTGTTGAAAATCTTAACTGTGCCAAAAAGCTTATGAGTAAATACCGTGTGGTAACGCTCGAGGGTGATATTTTTGAAAAATCCGGCGCAATAACGGGCGGTGCAAGAAAAAGAACAACTTCGCTCTTTGGTAAAGCCGAGGATAAAGAGCTTGAAACCTTTAAAAGGCGCCTTAAAGCCTTTGAGGCGGAATATTCGGAACTTGAAATTAAGCGTGACGGCCTCGAAAAACGTTTAGAACAGGTAAGAGCGGATTATTCAAATGCTTCAAATGTCTACAACAGCGCTAAATACGAACTTCAAAACCTTATAAAAGTAAACTCGGGTGCAAAAGAGGCTGTTGAAAAGAAATTTGCAAGAATAAATGAAATTACTCCTAAAATTAAAGAAAATGAAAAGAAACTGGACTCGCTTGAAGCCCGTCATGTTGATATGCTTGATGAAATAACAAAAGTTCAGGGAGAAGTTGAGGAAGTTGAAAAACTTATAGATGAAGGTGAATTAAAAGAACTGAAAGAAAAGACTCAGGGCGTAGAAAATGAAATCCGCGAAATTGAGCGCGCTATATTAAGCATCCGAAATGATATCGAAAAGGAAAAAAATAACATCAAATTCCACGATATGAGTATCAAACAAAGACAGGATGATATTGAGCGCACGGCTGAAGAAAATATCAAACTTGAAGAAGATAAGAAAAAATACGCAAAAGAAATAGAAGAGCTGCAAGAGGTTTTAAAAGAATACGAAGCAAAAATTGAAGAACTCGGCAAAAATCTTGCACAGTATCAAAAACAGCGTGATGAAGCCCAGGGTGAGCTTTTAGAACTTGAGAAAACAAAAAATAATACTGAAGCCGAGCTTGAGCGGATAGCCGAGCAGATTGAAAGCTTTAAAACCAGAAGGCGCGAACTTGAGCCGCTTCTGGAACAAACTGCCCGGGAGCTGAGCGAGGCGGGAATTAATCCCAAGGAAATTGAGCCTTCGGAAATTTCACTCGATGAAATAAACTCCAAAATCCAGAAACTCCAAAAGAAAATTGAAGCGTTAGGACTTGTTAATATGAGAGCTATTAACGATTACGAAACGGTTTCAAATGCGCTTAGCGAACTCAGTGCAAGAATAGAAACTCTTGAAAAAGAACGCGTAGAGATAAATGAGCGCATGAAGGGATATGAAATAAACAAAAAAGAAGAGTTCTTAAAAACCTTTAATGCCGTTAATCAAAACTTTAAAGACATTTTCCCGATGCTCTCGGAGGGCGAAGGCGAGCTTGTTCTTGAAAATCCTAGTGATCCTTTTGCGGGAGGTCTTGTATTCAGGGCAAGTATTCGCGATAAGAAAAATCAAAAACTTACCGCCATGTCGGGCGGAGAGAAAACCCTTACGGCGCTTGCATTTGTTTTTGCCGTTCAAAGGTATATGCCCGCACCCTTCTATGCGTTTGACGAGGTTGACATGCACCTTGACGGGCCTAATGTGGAGCGCCTTGCGCGTATGATAAATATTCAGGCAAAACAAACACAGTTTGTTGTAGTCAGCCTGAGAAAACCGATGATAGATTCGGCAGACAGAATGATAGGTGTCACCCAGAAGGGAAAAGGTGTCACCAAGATTTCGGGTGTAGGCTTAAAAGAAGAGGCATTATCTCAAGAGGCGGGAATAGCATAGTATGAACAACACGGTAAGAGATTTTTATTCAAACGATAAAGAACAGGCGCTTAAAAATGCTCAAGCGCTTGATTCTACATTTGACTTTGGCGGTAATGTCGAGTTTATCTCAAGAAACGGTATTCAAAAAGATGCAAATATCGACACCATAGAAATCCTTGTCGATATGGCGCGCTCCGGAAAAATCGACCCCTGGAATATTGACATTGTTGACTTGTATGACAAATATATGGCTCGCCTTTCCGAACTTAACATAAAAGATTTAAAATCGGTAGGCAGGGCGCTTTTATTTGCCTCTATTTTATTAAGGCTTAAGTCAAATATTATTGAAGGTATAAGCCTTGAAGATTTAGAGCCGCAGCAGGAAGAGTTTTTTGATGACGACGGTTTTGAAGCCGATTATGAACCCGAGCAGCTGCAGCTGCCGTCTTCAAATGTTGTTTCCTTTGATGAGGTATTGCAGCGCCGCACAAGCGTCAGGCTGAATCGCAGCAGAAGCGTTACTTTAAAAGACCTTATCCGCCATCTGGAATTTTACGAACAATTAGAGAAAAAACAAACTCTTAAAAATGCCCTCGAAAGACAAAAAAGGCGTGTCAGGGACTATTCAAAACTTAAAGCGAAAGACATTTTAAACCTTGCGCATGATGAATATATTGAAACCGTTGTAGAGAAAATGCGCCAGAACCTTAATCAGATTTTAAAAAGAGAAGAAAAGATTGAACTTCGCGAATTGACGCTTCTCGGGTTTGACAGAAGCAGCGCGTATATTGCCGTTTTGTTTCTTATGGTTAAAGAAGATATAGATATTATCCAGGACAGTTTTTACGGAAAACTTTACGTCACAAAGGCAAAAAAGCAGATTTCGGAGGATAGTGAAATTGCACTCTGATGCGGAAAATGAAATACAAAATAATTTAAAAGCCAAGGTTGAAGCGGTGCTTTTTGTTACCGCACGTGCAATGCAGCCTCTTGAAATAGCCGAACTTTTAAATGTCAGAGAGGATGAAGTTGAAAGCGCGCTGCTTGATTTGATGTTTGACTATTCTTCACGCGAAGGCGCACTTGAGATTGACGATGAGGACGGTTATATAATTCAGGTTCGCGCCGAACATCTTGATATTGTTGAAAAACTTTGTCCCGTAGATTTAAAACCCGCAGTTCTTAAAACCCTTACGGTTATCGCCCTGAAGGAACCCATCAGACAATCAGCACTAAAGGAGCTCCGCTCAAATGCATATGAGCATGTGGCGGAACTTGTGGAAAAAGGTCTGGTATCGCGTACAAAAGACAGAAACGGGCGCTCCTATAATCTTAAAACCACTCCAAAGTTTGCCGAGTACTTTAAGTTAAAAGGGGACGCCAAAACCCTTGCCAAGCTTCTTGATTCAAATAAAGAGCTTAAAGAGATGTAATTTTTCCTGTTGCAATTTGTTAATACTTTTTAGTATAATCATAATTGTCTTAGATGACATATATTAAAATTAAGGAGTAATGAAATGAAAGTTAAAATCGAAGAAGGCTGCATTGCTTGCGGCGCATGTGAATCATTCTGCCCCGATGTATTCAAAGTAGAAGATGTGGCAACCGTTAACGATGCAAATGTTGCAGGTAACGAAGACTGTGTTAAAGAAGCAGCTGATGCTTGCCCCGTAAGCGTTATTTCAGTTGAAGAATAACCGTCTTATATTTAAAATAAAAACACCTTAAGTTTTATGCTTTAAGGTGTTTTTATTTTTTGAGTAAATTCGTGTGTAGCCTTGTCTAAAGTAAATATTTCAGGCTCTTTTGTTTCTATGTTGTTTCTTTTTTGATATTGATTATTTATTAATTTTCCGATTGTATTTGCCGCAAATGTTGTAACTGCGCCAAATGCCAGAGATTTTATTCCGGCGTACATTTTCATTGTCGCAAAAGTTGTGGCTATCATGCCAAGACCCAGCGGAACACCTGTTGTAAGGGCTACTTCAACCCTCTGGTTTTTATCTTCCGCCTGTGCAAGATAAATTCCCATAAGGCCGGCGGTTCCTGCCATACCCAGAATGTCTGTCGGCGCGCTTCCGATTTTGATATCGCGCATTTTGTCAAACAAATCGTTAGATTCGGTTGTTATTGCGTTATTTAATGTTCTTGCCGCATTGCTTCTTGAGGCGGCAATATGTTTTGAGTGTTTTAGAATATATTCTTCGCCGCAATTTTCCTCAAGCAGGCTTATAATTTTCTTATCTATTTCATTTATTTCTCCTTTTGCCTTGCTTAAGGGTGCTATATAATTTTCTTTCTGAGCTTTAAGTAAATCTTCCGCAATAAAGCTGCCAAAATCGTCAAGACTTTTTCCTTTTGAAGGTACAGCCCTTTTGAATATAGAATTAAATCTTTGCCGAACAGCCTTGCATATTCCGACACCCTCGCCGCCGGCTTCATCCATAATTTTTTCCATTCTGGCGATTCTGCCGCATTCCACCCCGTCGCTCAAATGTTGAACACACTCGGGTGCGAAGTATTTTTTAAGTACGGCATTTCTTTCTTCTATAAGTTTTCCTATATTTTCTCTTACTTTTTCATCCTCTATAGCGCCAGCCAGCTTTTTGACCTCGGAGTCAAATGTGCTGTACAGATTGTTGGCATGTTTATAGGCGCTCTGTGTCATTTTAACACCCGTTTGCTTGTAGATGTCCGAGGTTTTATGTGCAAATTGTTTAAGACCAGGGATTTTCTCCAGAACGGGAAGTATATAGCAGTCTTTAAAGTTTGCCATATTATTCATAAAGTTGCTGAGTTTAATAATTTTTTTGTCTTTGGTGCTTGCTTGAAGCGTTTCTTTTAATTTTGTAAAGTTAAATACTTCATCCCCGTCTTTTATGCTTTTTTCAAGAATCTTTTTAACTTTTTTATTCCACCCGCGGGTGTTTGTAAGTACGCCAAGCAGTGTAAAGATTGCGGCTGTACCTACTGCGGCGCTTGCAATAATTACTTTTTTGCCTTTTTTTGTTTTGCCTTCTTTATTCTCTTTGTTTTGAGGCGCTGTTTGGGGCTTTGCTTCTGTTGTATTATCCTGTTTTGTCTCAAATGTATCTTGTTTTTGTGCAGCATTATAAGATGGCATACTCAGATATTTTGATGAGTATACGTTTGCGGTATTTGGCTGTATTGATGCCTGCGGGCTTATTTTTTCAACCATGCTGCCTTCACAAATGTAATTATTGTATATATGTATCAAAACAAAAAGTATGTAAAAATTGCTCTTGAAGGTAAACTACTTTCTTCTTTTTTTACGTTTTTTATCAGCCAGTTTTTCATCTAAATCGGACTTTGCATTGTCAATTGAATACTTGGCCAGTGGTTTTTTTGTTCTTTTATCGTAAAAAACAAGCCAGTGGTGTTTTTTTCTGTCATTTACACAGAATGAAAGCTTGCCTGCAACCCTGTCCCCGGGGCCTATATTTTTAAACCAAAGCGAAGTATCACCGAACGGCGAAGGGAAAAAAGTGGATTTCGTATCGTTGATAAGCGCTATGTCAAAAGCCGAAAAAGTATTTTCGCTAAAGTTATCTATCCCGAGCGAGAGAGTTATGGTGTTGTCTTCTCCGAACGGATCTTTTTCAAAAGCAATGCTGTTTATTCTTACATTTAATCCATCGAGCCTGAGTTCTTCCTGTCTGAATGCGTCTTTTGAGAAAACAGGCATGTCAATGTTTGAAAGAACTTTTATCTTTAACTCATCTCCGGGTTTAATAAGAACACTGTCGCCCTTTCGCATGATTGCCGCGGTAAGTCCTACTACTCCTCCTATTGCCGCACCTCCTGCCAGGGTGTAGCCTTGAGATGCTATAGCGGCTTCTATTCCAAGAAGATTAAGTGCAACAAAACCGCCGACAACACCTCCTGCCAGAGTGTAGCCCACATGTTCTCCTATTGCCTTTGCCGTTCCTTTTGCAAGATTTTCTTTTGTGGATATTGAAGCCTGAATGGGAATCTGCCTCCCGTCGGGTGTTACAAGATAATCAAAATCCATTACTATATATCCGTCGCGGCCGAGGTTTTTGGCATCCTGCATATATTGCACTTTGCCGTGTGCTATTGTACCTTTCGGGATAATTATACCCTTATCGCTTGAGACATCTTCGGACACTTCCGCAAAAAATTCATCTCCCTCCTGAGTGTATCCGGCACTTAACACCTGTGACACAGTCATTTTAATCACATCTTTTGCTTCAAGTGTTTCAACTTCGCCCGTAAAGAGTTTTTTATCAAGTTCTTTATTCTGTGTGTCGGTACGCTCTATGTGTCCTTCAATTGCCGCATGACACAAAGGAGTAAAAAGAAACATTATTAAAAGTAATGATATTAACTTTTTCAAAACTTCCTCTTAATTGATAAAAATCATCCCCTGATAATAATTATAATACAATTAATCCGCCAAAACTACATAAAACTTAAAAAAATAGTTTAAAAACATCAATATGTGCTAAAATACTTTTGACTTGGAAAAGGAATTTTATGAGCGAAAATTGTATATTTTGCAAAATTGCAAACGGCGAAATCCCCTCGCAGTTTGTTTATGAATCAAAAAACACGGTAGTATTTAATGATATCAACCCGCAGGCCCCGACACATCTTCTTGTGGTGCCAAAAGCCCATGTAGAGTCGCTGCGCGAGCTTAGCGACCCTGCTCTTATGGCGGAGCTTCTTGAATCTGTTAAGGCGGCAGCGGAAAAACTCGGTATAAAAGACTATCGCACGGTGATTAACACAGGACGCGGCGCAGGACAGGAGGTTTTCCACCTGCACATACATGTAATGGCGGGAAGAGAGTTTGGCTGGCCTGCAGGCTGATAAAAGTTAACTTTTGTAAAATGATTTTTATCCTGCGCAATAACAACAAAAAATTTACCTTATTTAGAATATAAGGAGGAAGTTTATTTATGTTTAGTGAAAATTTTATGCGGTATTTAATTGCATACCAGAGCGAAGATATGGAGCCTCAAGAGCCCAAAAAAGAACATAAGAGCGAAAAGAAACATCTTATGATAGACTTAATCGGTGTTAAATATGCGGCAGTCCCTGTTAAACACAGCGCAAAATAAGGCTTCTCTAAGAGGAATTGCAAAAGAATTGAGGCTTGAACTTATAAATTCCGGCCAAATCGATAAAATTTCAAAACAAATCGTGCAGAACATTTTAAATTCGGATATTTTTAAAAGAGCAAAAAATGTTATGCTTTTTTATCCCTTAAAGGGAGAGATAAATCTTCTTAAGCTTCTTGAGTGCGGTGATAAAAATTTTTATTTTCCCAGATGCAGCGGAGATGAACTTCTTGTCTGCCCGCATTGCAATGATTATAAAAAAAATAAATATTCAATCCCGGAGCCATTGTCGGAGCCTCTGAACACTCTTGATGTTCTTGATATAATCCTTACTCCCGCATTGTGTGTCGATAAACACTTGTACCGTCTGGGTTACGGCGCGGGGTATTATGACAGATTTTTTAAAAATGAAAAAATCCGCGCTTTAAAAATAATCCCTATCAGCGAAAATTTTTTATGCGAAAAGATTCCCGCGGATGAATATGATATTCCCTGCGATATGGCTGTTTTTGAAAACAGAATTATGATACGGGAATAAACACATGGAAATTCGCGTCGCGGCTTGTCATTTGAGATGTTATATGGTCGCTTGATTCTCTTCCGTCGCCAAGAGCTATTGAAATATGACCGTGCTCATGTCCCGGACTTGCTTCCCATACTACAATTGCACCTGCCGGAAGCGAGGAGAGTTCATCTCTTGAAACACTTACTTCGCGGAAATGTTCGCCCATGCCCTGACCGCTTTGCAGCTCGGGAATTGCCTGATAGGCACTGTTGTATGAAAGTCTTTTGCCGTAAACTCTTTGCAGTGAATCGTTTACACCCTTTAGACACCATCCTGTCGTACCGTCTACAGTGTGTGCCGACTGTGCAATCTTTTGTCCTGCCTGGGCATTGTACCCGTCAAGTGTTGTCTGCAGGGCCGAGGGTGATATTGAAGAACTTTGTATACCTTGAATAACCGATGATTCTTCGACTTTTTGTTTTACCGTTCCCGAGATTAGCTCTGTTAAAGTATTGTTATAGTTTTGAAGCTCTTTAACAATGTCCATATAAACAGAATCCGCCTGTTTATTTAAATCTTTAAGTTCGGATGATATCGACTGTCTTTCATCTGCATCTTCAACAAAAGCCATCTGACTTATAAGGCTTTGTTTTTGCTGCCTTATGGAGTTTAGTTCTTCCTGGAGCTGTTTCATTATTTGTCTGTGCTGCTCCATGGCATTCATATTTTCCATGCTGTTAAGGTCAAATGAACCGCCATCGCTTAATTGTGCCGATTGAAGAGAGTCTTCGGATGTAAGTGCGGATGTTTGGGTAATACTGTCTGCAGCGCTGTTCTGTGCAGATGTGCCGGAAGCACTTGCTTTGTATATCGGGTCATTGGGGTTAATTGAGTTTATTGACATCTTTGTTCCTTTTTTTATTTATATCGGCATAAGTTTTCTATACTTTAATTATGCGTTTTTATACTCGTTCCAGAACTGGTTTATTTTCTTGACATAATTTTGAGTTTCGCTGTAGGGCGGTATGCCGCCGTATTTTTGAACGGCTCCGGGGCCTGCATTATATGCCGCAAGGGCTAAATCGTAGCTGCCGAACTGGTCGTACATTTGTTTTAAGTACTTAACGCCGCCTTTTATGTTTTGTTCGGGGTCGTATGCATTGCTTACCCCGAGGCTTGCTGCGGTTGCGGGCATAAGCTGCATTAAACCCTGTGCACCGCAGGAAGATGTTGCATTGGGATTAAAGCTTGATTCTGCTTTAACCACGGCTTTTACAAAATTAGGATCAAGTCCCGCTTCATTTGCATATTTTTCAATAAGAGAATCTATTTGCGCTGTTGAACCGTCAAGATTTGAAGTTATTTTTCCCGTGCCGGATGTGCCCGATGAACCTGCTGTGCCCGTTGATGTTGACGTGCCTGCGGCCGATGCCCCGGCAGCACTGCTTGCCATTGCCGTAAGCTGCAGTTCGGTTTGTTTTGCTTGAATTGCAAGCTGCTGCATTTGCATTTGATATTCGGTTATTGTGCTTAGAAGCTGGCTGTTTAATTTTTCAAGAGTGGAATTTATTTTTGAAACTTCCGAAAATGCGTTTCCTGCGTCATAGCCGTCCTCGCTTCTTGCGGCAGTTTGTATCTCCTGCATAAGAGAAGTTCTTTGACGTCTTGTTTCTTGAATTTCCATTTGAATCTGGGCTATCATCAGTTCATACTGTTCTTTTACAAGCTCGCTCTGGCTTTTCTGATTTTCTTCAAGCAAGGCTGCAAGATCTTCTGTACTTGCTGAAGATAAATCAAGGCTCATATACTCATCTTCGCTTTGTGTTTGAGTATTTGCAGCTGCGGCAGCACTCTGTGTTTCCTGTGCGGATGTATTGCCTGCGGCACTGTTTGTGCTGCCTGTATTGGAAACGATATTCATAAGTTCCGGTTTATTTACTGACATAAATTCCTCAATTCTTATATATAAAAAGTATATACTTTAAAAAAAATTGCCACAACTTAAACTTTTTGTTAAAAAACATTAAGGTAGTTGTTTAACCTTTGAAACGGCCGGAGGACTAATTGTGCGGAGCGTTTTTGTATTTTATTCTTTGTTTGCAAAGAAAACAAAGAAGGAGAAAAAATGAAACAGGAACTGGAGGGAACAAAAACCCAGAGTAATCTTATGAAGGCATTTGCGGGTGAAGCTATGGCAAGAAACCGCTATACCTATTACGCAAAAGCGGCAAAAGAAGAAGGATACGAACAAATTGCGGCGATTTTTCTTGAGACTGCCGATAACGAGAAAATGCATGCCAAAAGATTTTTCCGTTTTTTAGGTAAAGACAATATCCCTGTTGAACTTTCAGATGTTGCGTATCCTACCGGTTTAAGCGATACTGCCGCCAACCTTGAATACTCAATAGAGGGCGAACATGAAGAAAATACATGTCTTTATCCCGAATTTGCAAGAATTGCGCGTGAAGAAGGCTTTGATTCAATAGGAGCATGCTTTGAAGCCGTTATTCAATCCGAGAAAGCGCATGAAGAACGCTACAGGACATTGCGGGAAAATCTTGAAAATAATAAAATTTTTAAAAAAGATGAGCCGGTATTATGGAAGTGCAGAAAATGCGGCTATCCTTATTTAGGAAAAGAAGCGCCCTATGCCTGCCCTGCCTGTTTACACTCCAGGGCGTATTTTGAAGTTTATCCCAAGAACTACTAAATGTCATGTTCCTCTTTTTGAGGTTAAATAAAGCGCTTTTAAATTAAGAGCGCTTTATTTTGTTTTTTGTTTGTTTTAAAATCCTTAATATGAAAGTATATTTAGGAATAGATGTCGGTTCGGTTACAACAAAGCTGGCCGTAATAGATGAAAACGGAAAATACATTGACTCTTACATGCTGCGTACATCGGGCCAGCCCGTAAAGGCAGTGCAGCATGGTCTGGATGAACTTTTAAAGAAATCACTCTGCGAGTATGAAGTCTGCTCGGTCGGAACAACAGGAAGCGGCAGAAACCTTGCAGGAGCGCTTGTAGGTGCGGATGTTATCAAAAATGAAATAACCGCGCATGCCGTAGCTGCCTCGGTTATAGTCCCCGGAGTTCAGACCATTCTTGAAATAGGCGGACAGGACAGTAAAATTATTATTTTAAGGGACGGTATTGTAACGGACTTTGCCATGAATACCGTTTGTGCCGCAGGTACGGGAAGTTTCCTTGACCAGCAGGCAGGCAGACTTAATGTCAAAATTGAGGATTTTGGCTCTATTGCGCTCCAATCTTCCTCTCCTGCAAGGATTGCAGGGCGCTGCGGCGTTTTTGCGGAATCGGATTTGATTCACAAGCAGCAGCTCGGGTATCCTGTTGAAGATTTATTATACGGTCTTTGCCAGGCTCTTGTGAGAAACTACTTATCAAATCTTGCATTAGGCAAGGAGCTCTTGCCGATTGTCACTTTCCAGGGCGGTGTTGCTACAAATAGAGGCATGGTAAAAGCATTTGAAGAGGCTCTGGGCTGTGAGATTGTTGTGCCTCCGAACCATCAGACCATGGGCGCAATAGGGGCGGCATTGCTTGCTATGGAGCATCATCAATTTACGGGTGATCAGACTAAATTTAAAGGCTGGCAGACAAAAGATATGCACTTTAACTCCGTTACGTGCACATGTGACGGGTGTTCAAACAACTGCGAAGTAATATCAATCGTTGAGGGTGATATTGAGCCTCTAAAACCGGGTGAAGCGCATAAGATAACAGATGTCAAGGGTAATCTTATTGCGCGCTGGGGCGGCACCTGCGGCAGATGGGATATAGGATAGTTTTTTATTAATTCGCGTTTTAAAAAAACCGCCCTTTGATTGAGCGGTTTTATTTTTATTTTATATTTTATTCCGTTTAAACACTTGCTTTGTTTTTTACTTTTTCAACGCATTCGATAAGCGTTTTTGCAACTGTCCTTTGCTCATCTTCCGTAATTTCCGCAAACATGGGAAGTGAGAGCACGAGCTTGGTATTTTTCTCTGTATGAGGCAGTAAACCTTCTTTTAAACCAAGGTGTGCGTGAACTTTTTGCAGGTGCAGGGGAACAGGATAGTAAATCATGGCACCTATGCCTTTTTCCTGCAGGAGTTTGTGAACTTCGTCGCGATTGGGAACTTTTACGGTGTACTGGTGGTAAACACAGTATGTATCATCAAGTTCTACAGGTGTTACGATGTCTTTTGCATCTTTAAAAAGTTCGTTGTAGAAAGCGGCATGCTCGCGTCTTTTTTTATTCCATTCGTTAATGTATTTTAATTTTACTCTTAAGATTGCCGCCTGAACTTCGTCCAGTCTTGAATTAACACCTATTTCATCATGATAATAGCGTACCGCTCCGCCGTGGTTTCTGAGTGCGGTTATGCGGTTTTTAAGAAATTCGCTGTTTGTTGTGACAAGTCCGCCGTCGCCCATTGTGCCGAGATTTTTGGTCGGGTAAAAGCTAAAGCAGCCGATATCGCCGAATGTGCCGACTTTTTTGCCTTTATACTCTGCGCCGATTGCCTGACAGGCGTCTTCTATTACAAATAAATCATGCCTTTTTGCAATATCCATAATCACATCCATATTACAAGGCTGTCCGTAAAGGTGGACAGGCAGAATGGCTTTTGTTCTGGGTGTAATTTTGGATTCAATTTCATTAACGTCAATATTAAACGTATCGGGGTCAATGTCTGCAAAAACAGGTTTGGCTCCGACAATTCCTATAGCTTCGGTTGTTGCAACGAAAGTAAACGCAACCGTAATAACTTCATCTCCGGGGCCTATATCCAAAGCGCGAAGCGCAAGATGCAGAGCATCTGTTCCGCTGTTTAAAGTAAGCGCATGGTTGCAGCCTAAGAATTTTGCTATTTCTTCTTCAAAGGCTTTACAATTTTTACCAAGAATGTATGAACCGCTCCTTAGAACTTCTATAACTTCTTTTTCAACTTCCGTGCCTACCGCGGCATACTGTCTTTTTGAATCGATAATAGGTATCATTTTTTCATCTCCCGATACTAACTTAATACAATATTAGCACAAAATAAGGCGCCCTTAACATAATCTTTATCGGATATGCGCAAATACGCATTTGCACCTTTTTAAAGGTTTATAAATGCGCATTTGCGTGTGCTTTATGGAGAGAAATTAGGGTTAATTTCTTATGTGCCGTGTATAAATTGTCAGTTATTTACTATATGAGGCTTAATGCCAGAGAAGGAAGCTGGTTGGCCTGAGTAAGCATAGAGCCTGATACCTGTTCAAGTATTTGCTGTTTAATCATTTCAGAGCTTGCTTCCGCAACGTCGGTGTCTGTGATTCTTGATTTTGCGGTAGTCAGGTTTTCAACCATAATACTCAGGTTGTCATAATTTGCCGTCATTCTGTTTAAGTAGCCGCCGAGCAAACCCCTGGCATCTGTTACGGTGCCTACTGCCGCCTGAATGGTATCCATATAGAGCCTGAAGTTGTCGCCTGTCGGGTCGAAGGCCGGATCATCAGGGTCCAGTTCGGGCGGAAGCATAATGCCGTTAACCGCGCCGCTGTCTGTTGTTGTGCCTATGCCGAGAACCGAGATGTGACAGTCGGCAAAAGCACCAGAGATGTCAATTGTGTTAAGGGGATTATCCGGATTTGCCGTATCCGAGTATGGCCCTATCTGGACAATAAACTGCTTGTCGGGATCGTTAGGGTCAAAGCTGCCATCAAGCATAGTTCTTCCGTTAAACTGCGTTGCCTGCGAGATGACATTGATGTCGTCAAGCCTTTGCTTGATTTCAACAAGAATTGCTTTTCTGGATTCGGTGCTGTTTGTGTCGTTTGCACCCTGAATCAAAAGCTCGTTAATTCTTTGCAGGTGGTCGCCGATTGTAATCATGCCGCCTTCTGCTACCGCTGCAAAGTTTTGTGCATCTTGCACGTTGTCCATTGCCTTGTTTGAGCCGTTAATTTGAACCTTCATGTTTTCGGAAATTACAAGACCTGCTGCGTCATCGCCGGCATTGTTAATTCTTTTGCCTGTTGTGAGCTGCTGCATTGCTTTTTCCATAGCACTCAGTGATCTGTTAAGGCTGTTCTGGGCAATTAGTGATGGTACGTTTGTGTTTACTGAAATTGCCATTTTTCTCTCCTAAGTTTTTTCCACACAAACATCAACGAACAAATTTTTCTATACTTTAGTTTGGTTTTCTTATACCAAAGTTGCAGATTTGCCTGAAAACCCTTTTGCCTTCGGGCTTTTCGTCCTTTAAAGCATTTGTTTGAATATCATACAAATGGTGTAGAAAAATTGATTTTTATGCTAAAATTACCTTGCTATGCCTCATTTTTTTATACAATCGGACAATATTAAAGACTCAATTATCGAAGTTTCGGATAAGGAGCTTTTGAAACATCTTGTATTATCACTCAGGGTCAGAATCGGAGAGAAGCTGAAGTTTATAGATGAAAATGAGATTCAGTATGAAACGGTTGTTAAGAATGTTTCAAACATATTGCTTGAGGCGCGTGTGCTTGACTTTTATCCGTCAAAAAGAAAACTCCCTTACCCGCTTCATTTGATTCAGTGTGTACTCAAGCAGGACGCACAGAGTCTTTTGATTTCAAATGCCGTGCAGTGCGGGGTTGATGTTATATATCCCGTAATCAGTGATAACTGTGCCGTTTCGTATAAAAACGTGTGTTCAAAGGTGCAAAGATGGCAGAAAATCGCGGATGAAACTTCAAAACAGTGTGAGAGGGCAAATTTTGCAAGGGTGAATGAGGTTTTAGATATTAAAGAAATGCTTGGACAAATTAACGGGCAAAACGTTATTGTTTTTGCGGAGAAGTATGCGGAGTTTGATATGGATGAGGCAGATAAAATAATTGATAAAACCTGTTCCATATACGTGCTGACGGGCCCCGAGGGCGGATTTAGCGATAGAGAGTTTAAATATTTTAAAGAAAAAAAATACAAACTTGTAAGCCTCGGGGATTTAATATTTAAAGCTCCAAATGCTGTAACGGCTGGAATTTCAAACATTGTAACGAGGTTGAAATGAAAAGCCGCGAATATGTTGAGAGCCAAATACGTACAAATTTTGCACTTAATGAAATTCTTGACTTGCTTATAAAATCACAAGCCTTGCTTGTGGGCGGGTTTATAAGGGATTTGTTCTTCGGGTGCACATCTTATGATATGGATATTGTATGTCCGGAAAACTCGCGCGCCCTTGCGCTTGAAATTGCGCGTGTGCTTGGAGGCACATTTATTGAGCTTGATTGTGAAAATGAAATTTACAGAGTGGTTTTAGAGGATAAGACGACCTGTTTTGATGTTTCCAAAGCTCTTGAAGGCGATATTATAAAAGATGCTAAAAGGCGCGATTTTACGCTTAACTCTATTTTTTATGATTTTAAAAACGGGTGTCTTTTCGACCCTTGCGCCGGTGCGGATGACCTTGCGGCAGGTATTTTAAAAACCGCCGATATAAAAAATTTATTTGATGACCCGCTCAGAATGCTCAGAGTGTTCAGGTTTGAAGCTTTGTATGATTTTAGGGTTCAGGATGAAATTTTGGAATTTGTGAAAAAAAACCGCACTCTTATCAACAGTGTTGCAAAAGAGCGTATTAACCAGGAGCTTTTAAAACTTTTCGGCGGAAAATATGCGCCGGAAGCGCTTCTTAAGGCAGATGAGTGCGGACTTCCGGAAGAGATTTTTCCATTTGTGAAAGAAATTAAGAAAATCCCTAAAAACACCCACCATCATCTGGATTTATTTCATCATTCCATAGAAACTATGCGTCAAATCAGGCTTGATAATCCGCTCTTGAAACTTGCCGCATTCTGCCATGATATAGGAAAACCGCAGACACATACTATTGAGCCTTCGGGCAGACATCGTTTTATCGGGCATGATGACCTCGGTTCAAAGCTTGTCAGACCGATTTTAAAGGAATTAAAATTTTCAAAAAAACAGATTGATTATGTAAGCCTAATGATTAAAAACCATATATATCCTTCCGCCCTTATGAGTGCGCCTGTTGTGCAGGATAAGGCAAAAGTGCGTTTTGTAAGAAAGCTGTATCCTTATGTTGAAGATATTATTGAGCTTGCCCGTGCAGACAGACTGAGTGCCAGAGGGCCCATGGTAAGCGATGATATGGTCAGTGAAAACCTTAAAAACCTTGAAGAGTTAAAAGAGTTTTATTATAAGATTAAGCCGGCACTTGAAGTAATGCCGAAACTGCTTGACGGGCGCGAGATTATGGAAATTTTAGGTATCGGCCCGTCAAAAAAGCTCGGGAAAATAATTGAAGCATTAAAAGAAGCGCAAATTGAAGGGAAAATTAAAACAAAAGAAGAAGCGGAAATGTTTGTAAAAAGCGGATTTTGGGATATATTGTAAAGAAATGTAACAAAAATAGAATATTGCGCAATTCTATAAAGTTGATATACTTTATATATATGTAAGAGATAAACAAATTAAAAAAGCAAATAAGCAACTCCAAATTTTATAAACACACACTAACCAAACTTCCTAACCTTCCCTTCCTATAAAAAGTATTACTCCCGTTAAGGGAGTTTTTTTTATGTGCGGGTATTGACCCGCACCTTTGTTTTGTATAGATTATATATAGTCTTACGCGGGCGAGTGGCGCTATCCGAGCAGAGCGAGGATATGAGGAATCTCAATAAACCAATTTCGCCTGAGAGATGTTTGAAAATTGAATAATTGCGGGCGAGTGGCGAAATTGGTAGACGCGCTAGATTTAGGATCTTGTGCAGCAATGCGTGGGGGTTCGATTCCCTTCTCGCCCACCATAAAAAAAGAGAGTCAAAAACCCTCTTTTTTATTATTGCAGTATTTTGTCCGGATTGATTTGTATAGATAGATATATTATTTTGAAAAAGTCCGGTTTTGCAAATTTTCAGAATAAGGTTGAAAATTTTTCCAACCCTAAGTTTAAGCAGCTTTATTGATATAAAAGTTTAATAATTTCAAGTAAAATCAATTGTTTCCCCATCCTCAGGAATTAACAGATTATCAATATTGTTTTTATTTTTAAATTCTTTTAAATCATTTCTTGTAAGTGAAAGATGACTGACTGTATCCATGTGGCTTGCAATTACTTTTGCATTAGGAGCATTTTGCAAAACTTCTTTTACATCATCAATATTCATAATCAGCCTTTCACCGTTTAAAACCGTTGCAGCGCAGGCATTTACAATAATAACATCGGGGGAATACTTTTCTAATGCTGTCTTAACTTCTTCACACCAGATAGTATCGCCTGCTATATACAAGGTCTTTTCATCATTTGATTTAAAAACAACACCCATTGCATCATAAGGCAAGCCAACGGAATCGCATAACGGTTTTATTATCTCTCTTTTGCCATGTTGAGTTCCTGTTTTGTATAGGGTTATGCCGTTATATTCCGTTCCAGATTCCTCTATAATTTCAACGTTTGTAAAACCCTTTGAGATAACGTAATCTTTGTCAATAATTGACTGCACAAAAACTTTTATATTTTTATCTAATGCATTTTCAGCGAATTCATCCCAGTGGTCAGGATGGATATGAGTAATAATAACAGCGTCAACATCAACAATTTTTTCAATTTCAAATGGCAGCTCCACTCTTGGCTGGCGAATCTCGGAATTTATTGCGGTATCAAAGCCCGGCATATAATCTTTAGGCATAAGCCAGGGGTCAACTAAAAATTTTGTATTATTATATTCCACTATAATTGTTGCACTTCTTACCTGTGTAATTTTCATTTAGATTTCCTCCTTTAATAAAGCAATTTTATACAGTAATTATCATTTTGACAAGAATGCACTTTTTTGTATAATACTTACTAAAAAGTAAATTAGGGACTTTAATTATGACCAAGCATAAAAAAGATGAATATAAATGTCCTCTTGAGGTAACAATGGAGATAATCGGAGGGAAATACAAAGGAGTTATAATCGGACACCTTATAGGCAAAACATTAAGATATAACGAACTGCAAAAACTGATTTCACACGCAACTCCCAAAATGCTTATACAACAGTTAAAAGAACTTGAAGCAGACGGAATAATTGAGCGAAAACTTTATCCCGTAGTGCCGCCAAAGACTGAATATTCTCTCACTAAAAGAGGTGAAACACTAATTCCTGCGATTATTGAACTAAACAAATGGGGTATGAATTATTTAAAAGAAGAAAATATCCCGTGTTTATATAAAGGGAATATAGATTAAATATTTAACGATTTACTTTAATTTAAAATATTATATATTTAAGATTGCAAGCGGCTTTAGGGGTTAAGTCCGGCAGCCGCTTTAGATGCTACCATTTATTTATATGTATCCTGCTTGAAACATTGATTGTTTTCTGTACCGGCAGTTTTGTGTCTTTTTTGGGGTATCCGAGCGCAATGTAGCAGGGCATTGCGTAGGTGTCGGGGTGATTTATGGTTTTTTTGATATGTTTAAGCTCTTCATCCATGGGAATTCTTGTTACACCCTGCAGTCCTTCCTCGGCTGCTGCCAGAAGAATATTCTCAATACAGCACCAGATTGAAGCAAACTCGTTAAGAGAACTTAAACAGCTTGGCTGCATTAACGGTTCCCGCAGTTTGAAAAAAGGCAAAATCAAACATCCCGAATTATAAAGCATGGAGAACTGTTTCGGCATTGCAATATGATACATTCCGCGCTGATCGGAATCAGTCATATTAAAGCTGTCCATCATTTTCTCGCATTCGTCACAGCTTGTCATATCTTTTAAGTTTAAAACCCGCAGGCGCTCTTTTTTGTCATTGACAATTACAAATTCCCACTCTCTCAAGTGGTTGTTTGTGGGTGCCCTAAGACCTGCCGCAATAATTTTTTCGTAATTTTTTCTTTAACGGGCCTGTCCTCAAATTCCCTTACCGTCCTTCTTCTTTCTATTGCTTCATAAAGCTCCATCAGGTTCTCCTTTAGATTTTAATTTGTATATAATAAATTGGAGAAAATCACCTGTGCGGATTTATAATCTTTTCCAAGCAAACCGTACTGTACCAACGATTAAATTTATAGCCGCATTTGTGAAACTTTCCGGTTTTTGTAAAACCCATTTTTTGATGAAATTTTAGACTTGTAAAATCTAAGTACTCATCTTCTCCGTCGGGTATTGCCGCTTCGGCATAGAGGTTTGTTATACCGGATGATTTCAGGTCTTTTTCAAGTCTTTCATATAAAAGCCTGCCGATACCGTGCCTTTTGTATTCTTTATCAATATAGATACTGAGTTCCGCGGAAAATTTATATGCCTCTCTTTCGGCAAAAGGCGCGGCATAGGCAAATCCCAGTATTTTGTCGCCGCTGAAAGCCGCATAATAGGGATAATCTTTGCTTATTTTTTGATTCTTTCCCTGAACTCTTCTTCTGAGGGAACTTTGTATTCAAATGAAACCGCACTATTGAGTACATAATATCCGTAAATTTCCAGAATCTTCCCTGCATCATCAATATTGACCGGTTTTATGGTAACAGAGTTAATCATATTTTGATATTATCATAATTAATACGCCGGATGTGTTTTATTTACATAATTTTAACTCAACATTTTCAAGCAGTTTTATGGCTGTTTTGTTTTCAAGTTTATACCATATAATATTGCCTTCCCTGTAACCTTTTATCAGCCCGCTTTTTTTTAATATATTTACATGCTGTGAAACCAGCGACTGAGATATATTAAGTCTTTGTGTCATCGTGTTTACATTGCACCTGCCTTTTTGCAAAAGACCGCAGGCTATTTTAAGCCTTATCGGGTGGCCCAGTGCTTTAAAAATTTCAGCGTATTCTTGTGAGTTCATAATATTAACCTGTTGACAATATTAGTATATTATAATATTCTAATATTGTCAATAAAAAAGCGAGGTTTAAATGAAAACGGTTATTATAGGCGGCGGAGCCGCAGGAGCAAGCTGTGCGGCAAGACTCAGAAGACTTGATGAATCCGCGGAAATCATTATACTGGAAAAAACAAATGAAATTTCCATTGCAAACTGCGGTTTGCCCTATTATGTATCGGATGTTATTTCCGAAAGAGAAAAAATGCTCGTATCAAGCCCGGAAAAGTTTAAGAGCTGGTTTAATGTAGATGTAAGGCTGAACTGTGAAGTTGTTAAAATTAACAGGGAAGAAAAAAGCGTATCTCTTAAAAACGGTGATGTTATTTACTATGATAAACTTGTTCTTGCGCAGGGTGCAGCACCTGTTGTACCCGAGTTTGAAGGAATGGACAGAGCAAAAGTTTTTACACTCAGGACTCTTGCGGATGCGGACAGGATAAAAGATTTTATTAAAAAGAACAATGTTAAAAAAGCAGTGGTGTCAGGCGGAGGTTTTATAGGAATTGAAATGGCGGAAAACCTTGCTCATACAGGGATAAAAACCACTCTGGTTGAGCTTGCTAACCGGATTCTTGCGCCTGTGGATGCAGAAACCGCGCGTTTTGCCCAAAATGCTCTGGAGGAAAGAGGGGTTGAGGTTATACTCTCTGACGGAATCAGCAGATTTTCGGGAAACAAGGTTATTTTAAATTCAAACAGAGAGCTTGAATTTGATATTGTAATTATGGCAATAGGGGTAAGACCTGAAATAAGCCTTGCAAAAGAGGCCGGACTTGAAACAAACCGCGGAATTGTAACGGATGAGTTTATGTGTACATCCGATAAGGACATATTCGCGGGCGGCGACAGTGTGGAAGTTTTGGATTTTGTAAGCGCTGATAGCACCCTTATTCCCCTTGCAGGCCCTGCAAACAGACAAGGGCGTATTATTGCCGATAATATATGCTCTGTTAAATCAAGCTATAAAAAAACACAGGGGACATCCGTCATAAAAGTTTTTGACCTTACGATTGCATCTGTCGGAAACAGTGAAAAACAGCTGAAGAGCAAAAATATTCCTTACTGGAAGACTTATATATACGGACGCTCTCATGCGGGATATTATCCGGATTCATGTTTGATATTTTTCAAGCTTCTTTTCGACGGCAGCGGTAAAATTCTTGGTGCGCAGGCAGCGGGAGAAGAAGGTGTTGAAAAAAGAATTGATGTTATAAGTTCAATTATGCGTCTTGGCGGCAGAGTATATGATATGGCGTCTGCCGAGCTGTCGTACGCCCCTCCCTATTCTTCCGCGAAGGATCCTGTAAATATTCTCGGTATGAATGCGGAAAATATTTTAAGGGGTCTTGTAAGGCCTGCATATTTAGAGGACTTAGAAGATGCTTATTTAATTGATGTAAGGCCTGCGGTATCATATCAGACAAATACAATTCCAAATGCATTTAATATTCCGGTTGATCAAATAAGGAAAAGAACGGATGAAATACCGAAAGACAAGAAGGTTGTCCTCTTTTGCAATACCGGACATACAAGTTATATAGCCTCAAGGATACTTGCCCAAAAGGGTTTTAACAATGTATATTCGCTTGCGGGAGGTATAGAGCTGTATAAGGAATTGAGAAAAAATGCCGCCGCGCAGACTAAGCAAAAAGCATATGCAGTGAAAAGCAATGATACAAAAGCTCTTGCTGCGCTGAGAATTGACGCGTCCGGCATGCAGTGCCCCGGCCCCATTATGAAAGTTTCAGATGTAATGAAAGAGCTCTCAGACGGTGATATTGCAGAGGTTATATCAACGGATAAGGGTTTTAAGTCAGATATTGACGCCTGGTGTAAAAATACTTCAAACAGACTTATCAGTCTGGTTGAGGAGAATAAAAAGATAATTGCAACCATACAGAAGGGAAACTCTGTGCCGCATAAAAATACGGGTGCATTTAACGGACAGACTATAGTTGTTTTTTCAAACGACCTTGATAAAGCTCTTGCCTCTTTTATAATTGCAAACGGTGCAAAGGCAAGCGGGAAAGATGTAACAATGTTTTTTACTTTCTGGGGTTTGAATATTTTAAGAAAGCCGCATGTTTCCGTTAAAAAAGGAATAATTGATAAAATTTTTGCTTTATTAATGCCTAAAGGTGCAGAAAAACTTGTTTTATCCAAAATGAACATGGGAGGAGCAGGAACCGCTGTTATGAAGTATGTTATGAAAAAGAAAAATATCTCAACCCTTAATGAATTAATACAACAGGCAAAAAATAACGGAGTGAAATTTATAGCCTGCAATATGTCTATGGATGTAATGGGTATAAAGAAAGAAGAACTTATAGACGGTGTTGAAATTGCAGGTGTTGCAAAATATATCTCCGAGTGCAGCACTTCAAATTCAAACCTGTTTATTTAAAATGATATGTCTGTCGTGGTATAATTTCTGAGCAGATACATTTGGAGAGCACGGTATGATAATTGTAATGCGCCATGGGGCAAGCGAAAATGATATTAAAAAGGTAGAAGAGTTAATCAGATTAAAGGGCCGCGAAGTACATCTTTCACAGGGAGAGTCGCATACCATAATAGGCGCGGTCGGCGAAAAGGTTATTGACCCCAGAGAGTTTGAGCTTTTAGACGGTGTAAAAGAGGTTATAAAAATTTCCTCCAGCTATAAACTTGCTTCAAGGGTTTTTCAGAACGAAGATACGGTAATTGAAGTTAACGGCGAGAAATTCGGAGGCTCTCATGCGGGTATGATTGCAGGCCCCTGCACTATTGAGAGCGAAGAGCAAATTTTTGAATGTGCAAGATTAATGGCGGAGTCAGGTGTGAAAATCTTAAGAGGCGGAGCCTTTAAACCCAGAACTTCGCCCTATTCTTTTCAGGGGCTGGGTGAAGAAGGTCTCAAACTCATAAGAGCGGCTGCGGATAAATATAATCTTGCGGTAACGTCAGAAGTTATGGAAATAAGCCAGATACCCATGTTTTTAAAATATGTTGATATTTTGCAGGTTGGTGCAAGAAATATGCAGAACTTTAACCTTTTAAGGGAATTGAGCAAAATAAATAAACCCGTAATTATTAAAAGAGGCTTAAGTGCAACTATTAACGAATGGCTTATGGCGGCAGAGTATATTCTCTCGGGCACAAACAGGGAGGTAATTCTCTGCGAGCGCGGCATAAGGACTTTTGAAGTCGCAACAAGAAATACCCTTGATTTATGTGCAATACCTGTTGTTAAAAAGCTGAGCCACCTGCCTATAATTGTCGACCCTTCGCATGGCACGGGGCTTCGGGATAAAGTTGTGCCTATGTCGCTGGCATCTGTTGCGGCAGGCTGTGACGGACTTATAATAGAAGTTCATAATAAGCCCGAGTGTGCGCTCTGTGACGGTGCCCAGTCACTGTATCCCGAGCAGTTTGATTCTCTTTATCAAAAATTAAAGAAACTTGCGCCCGTTGTAGATAAGACAATGGATTGATTTTAAGATAAATTGATTTAATGTGCGGCAGGGATTATTTTTTGGTTTATTTTTTCCAGAAAAGCCTTGCCGTATTTTTTGAGTTTTGTTTCCCCGACGCCTGAAATTTTGCCCATTTCTTCAAGAGAAGACGGTTTTTTGTGCGCCATTTCCATAAGCGTTTTGTCATGAAATATTATATAAGGCGGCATATTTTCGGCTTTTGCAAAGCTGAGTCTCAGTTCTTTCAGTTTTGCAAACAGTTCCGTATCGCTGCCGTTAAGTGAATAAGTTTTTTGTTTTTCTGCGGCTTGTTTAATTTTTGGCTGCAAAATATATTTTCTTAAGCGGACTTTAACAAGAGAGCGCAGAACTTTTGCGGATTCGCCCGTAAGCCCGAGCGTCATATATTCCGGTTCTACTTTGATATAGCCTAAAATAACAAGCTGTCTTATTATTGATTGCCACTGGTGTATATCATTATCTTTTCCTATGCCAAAGACAGAGAGCTTGTCATGATTGAATTTGAGCACTTTTTCACTTTTTTTGCCCGTCAAAATCTCTATTATATGACCCGCGCCGAAGCCGAAGCGCTCGTTTTGTATTCTGTATATACAGGACAGTACTTTTTGTGCATCAATCGTTGCATCATAAGTTACGGGCGGATTCAGACAATTATCGCAGTTTTGACAGTTTTCGCGCGGATAGTTTTCTTTAAAGTACTCAAGTATGGCTTTCCTTCTGCAGGAAACTGTTTCCGAGTAGCCAAGCAGCAGGTTCAGTTTTCTTTTTTCAATTTTCTTTTGTTCTTCGGGTGCATTTGAGCGGTTTATAAAATTGTTTAACTGTACAATATCTTTAAGTCCGTATACCATCCATGCATCCGAAGGCAGCCCGTCGCGCCCTGCGCGCCCTGTTTCCTGATAATATGATTCCATTGATTTCGGTAAATCAATGTGTGCCACAAAGCGCACGTCGGGTTTATCTATTCCCATGCCAAAGGCAATGGTTGCAACCATTATTATGGACTCTTCTTTAAGAAATCTGTCCTGGTTTTTTTCACGCTCTTTTTGAGAAAGTCCGGCATGGTAGGGCAAAACCTTAAAACCCTCGCCGTTTAAAAATTCCGCAATTTCTTCAACTCGTTTTCTTGAAATACAATACACGATTCCTGAGTCATCAGGGTGTTCGTTTTTTATAAAATCAAGAAGCTGTTTTCTTTCTCTGTCTTTAATCTGCACTCTGTAGCGGATATTGGGTCTGTCAAAACTTGAGATGAAAATTCTGCAGTTTTCCAGGTGCAGATTTTTTATTATATCATCGCGCGTTTCAAGGTCGGCTGTTGCGGTAAGGGCGATTCTGGGGACTTCGGGAAAAAGGTCTTTCAGTATATAAAACTTTGTATACTCGGGGCGAAAATCATGTCCCCACTGGGAAACACAGTGCGCTTCATCTATAGCAAAAAGGGATATTTTTATCTTTTTTAATATGTTTTTAAAGCCTTCACTGTTAAGTCTTTCCGGTGAGACATAAATTAAATCCAGTCTGCCGCTTAGAAGTTTTTGCGTGATTTCTTCCTCTTTGTCGTAACTGAGGGATGAGTTTAAAAATTCTGCTCTAACGCCTGATTCTTTTAGGGCCATAACCTGATCCTGCATGAGCGCTATAAGCGGAGATATAATAACTGCGGTGCCTTCAAGACACAGTGCGGGAATCTGGTAACAAAGAGATTTTCCGCCTCCCGTGGGCATTAAAACAAGAGCGTCTTTGCTATCGAGAATGTGTCTTATAATTTCTTCCTGCCCCGGACGAAAAGCCTCATACCCGAACACTCTCTCTAAAACCTCGAGAGGTGATTTATAAGTCAGCATACAGGTATTTCCTTTAAAATAATAATTGGGATAAACCTGTTTACAACTATAGCAAAATATGCGGGATTTTACAATTTTAATTCAAATTATAATAACAATTGTAAAATAAAATTATATACGGTCTGCAAGGTTATTGTATATGAGTCTTGTTTCATAACGGCTGCTTATTGTGCCGTCCGGGCTCAGGGTTTCAAGTATGGTTTCATCTCCGTGCTCGCCGCGGTTGTATCTTGCGTTTGTATACTCTCCGTTATTTGAAAGAAAAGTTTCCTCACAGAGCATGCCGTCTTGATTATATTTTCTTAAATGTGTGCCGTTTGAATCTTTTGTTTTTATTGCAAAAAGCCTGCCCTCTTCGTCGTAAAGGCTTTCATATCTGCTGCCGTCGGGATTTTTTTCTTCCCATGAAATCGGTTTTCCGTTTTCATCTATATAAAGGAACGAACTTTTGCCGTCCGGATAAAATTTTGACGCGGATGTCATTTTATCCTTATCGTAATATTTTACAACAATTGTGCCGTCAGAGAGTTTGTCCTGCGTATAAATAAGTCTTCCCCGTCTGTCTTTTGCTACGATAGGATATATTTGTCCGCTTTTGTTGAAGTTTACGCCCATTACACCCAGATGCTGCGCACGGAGCTTTGCTTCTTTTTGTTGATATCTTGCGTATGGTTTCAGGGCTTCTTTTCTCTCAAGGCGCTCTTCTTTTTTCTTTTGTTTTTTAGATGTAAATACGGGAATCGTGCTTATGCCGGCGGGCGTTATGCGCATTTTATTCTCCTTTATAAGATATGTGTAAATTTTACCATGAAAGTTTTTAATGTGATGAGGTGAGTTTAAGTGCGTAAACGCCTGCAAGTATCACACAAATGCACAAAAGTCTTAAAAATGTTGCGGGTTCTTTAAAAAGTATTATTCCCAAAATTGCACAGCCGACGGTGCCAATACCTGTCCATATGGCATAAGCGGTGCCAAGGGGCAGGTATTTAAGCGCAAGGGACAGAAAATAAAAACTCGCAATCATACAAACCGCGGTAATGATTGAAGGTATTGCACAGGAAAAACCATGGGAGTATTTTAATCCTATTGCCCAGGCAATTTCAAAAAGTCCCGCGATAAGTAAATAAATCCACTGCATTTTTTCTCCTTTCATTTATGCAAAAAGCCCTGAGAGATTTTATCTCCCGGGCTTTTATCCTTCCGTGTACACGTTTTCTTTCGTGCGTTTTCTCTCGGACCAGCCGGCAGTATATGCCGCGGAACCCTAGAAAACCTTTTATTTATATTTATTTATTTTATTCTCCTGTATCTTGAATGATGTAATATCTTTCATCAAGATTTAGTTTTTCATTCTCGTACAGTATAGCATTTAAAAGGGAAAAAAAGTAGTCCCTTTTGGCAGTTATAAAATCCAACCCTTTTTTCTGCCAGTTTGAGCCGGCTCTGTAGTGAAGAATGAAGTCCTCAATTGCCTGAATTGAGTATTCATCATCATAGTCTGCACGGAATCTTTCCGGCAAAACCGCCTTTCTGTCACCCTTTATATGGAATGTGTGTTTGATGTATCTTATTTTAAGGTCAGGGTTTCTTAAAAGCCATTTAAATAATTTTCCGCCTGTGTCCGTTCTTTGGGTTTTTGTTTTGTATATGGACATTGAGAAATAGTTTTTATCGGGCAGTTTCGCACCCCTGAAAATTAAAATGCCGTTCCAGAGGAACTCAACCCCGCCTCTGTGCTGGTGAATGCCGCATATGTCATTATCGCCCAGATATTCGTTAAATGATATATCGTGTGTTAAAAACATATCAGAGTCGATAAGTACGTGAATTGTGTCTTTTTCCCATCTGAAATATCTGTGAAAACCGTAGTTTATACCGTATGCGGTTATATATGAAGCACCCGATACAAATGTGCGAAATGCAACATTGAGGCATTTTACATTGTTTTCTTTGCAAAATTTTTTAATTTCTTTTTGTCTGTCAAATTTAAAAAACGGTACGTTATTAAAAACTATAAATTCCCATTCGGGATCTTTTACAAATTTTTTAATTGTCTCATACTGTTTGTATAAAAGCTCGGGTGTTTTATCCGCCCAGGTGTATATTTTAACTTTATCCATACGGGTAAAATAACATATACAAAATATTTGTGCAACTTAAAAATTATGCTTCTCTAAACAGTACAAGAGAGTTAGGATTTAAGATATATTCAAGCCCGAAAAACGGTTTGTTTTCAAAAGTTGTGTGTTCTTTGTTTGATGTGTCAAAGACTACATACCAGTTTTTGCCTGCGCGCGCTTCGGGGAGTTTTGTTTTATAGTCAAAAGGATGCTTTGAAAATGCGATAAAAAATCCTTCTTCCCTGTCATCCGCTCTAATTCCCAGATAGTTTTTGGAGTAGTCGGACCAAAAGTTTTCGCTGTTCTTGTCAAGCTGCTGTGCATGTTCGTTGTAACATACAAGTTTTTCATCATAGTCTTTGCTTGAAAACACGCTGTTGTCTTTTCTTAACTTAATAAGGTTTTTGCAAAAATTAAAAATTCTGTTTTCAAAAGTGCCCCCGGTGCAGGCGGCTGTGTAGTCGTAGTAATTTGTTTCATCATCCCTGTTATAGCTGTTATTGTTGCCGCATTTAGAGTGCATTATGATATCTCCTGTCTGTATCATCGGGACACCTTTTGATAAAAACAGCATTGCAAGCTCTTTTTTTATTGCATTTTCCTTTATATCTTCATTGTTGTAATTATCAAAACATATTTCCCAATCCGAACCGCCCTGTGTGTTGGGGTCGCGTTTTGAAAAACTGTTGCAGTCATAAAGCGTAAAACCGTCATGACAGCATATGTAGTTTATTGCACCGTATTTGTTTTTAAATCTGCTTTTTGTGCCTTCAAAAATATTTATTACATCTTTTAAATTTATGTGGCTGCCATAAAGCGCGCTCCGCCTTATTGTATCGCGTGCAACATCATTCCATTCCATCCAGTTTTGCGGGAAGCTGCCAAGCTGGTAGCAGTTTGCTCCGCCGCATGTCCAGGGCTCGGCTATAAGCATAATGCCTTCCTGAGCCTGTGTCGGGTCGTCGATAACTTTAATGCCTCTTTTTCTGAGTTCATCGGACAAATTTGCACAAAGACTTGTATGCGGGCAGTATCTGGCGTTATCTTCTTTGGATACATCCATAAGTGATACGGCAAGGTCAAACCTGAAAGCGTCCACCCCCTGACGGGCCCAGAACGCTACCGAATCCGCCACGAGATTATAAAAACCTTCATTTGTCGAGTTTGTGTCATTATGACAGCCGGAGTTTTGTCTGTAGTATTTTTTCTGCGGTTTGTCAACTGTTGCACAACCGTCTTCACAGGAGTTGTGAGTAAGTTTATAATAGCTTGAATTATCTATAAGTGCGTATGACATAAGGCTTGCATCATCGTTATTATGATAGTGTATGCGCGCTTCTCCCGTGTGGTTGTACACAACATCAAGACAAACCTTAAGACCGTTTTTGTGAAACTCGCTTACCATATATCTAAACTCTTCAAGCGTTTTGCCGAAGCTTTTATCATAAGCGTATTTTCTTGCGGGTGAAAAATAGTTAAGAGTCATATAACCCCAGTAGTTTTGCCCGTCTTCTCTGTGGTCAAATTCATGTAGCGGCAGGAATTCTATCATCGTAAAGCCGGCTTTTTTGAGTTCGGGGGCAAATTTTGCCGCCCCTGAATATGTTCCCCGCTCTTTCATATCAAGATTGCGCGTCAGGTCTTTTATGTGAACTTCGCCTATAATTTCTTTTGAAAAAGCGCGCGGCTCAAGTTTGGCAACGGGTTTTAAACTGTCTTTAAAAAATACCGATTTCGGGGCTTCTTTAGCGTTATCAATAAGGTGGTAATTTTCACCCGAGCGGAATATTTCAAGATTGCTTGAAACGTCGCTCGGCAGGTGGCTTAATTCTTTTGAGTACGGGTCATACGCGAGTTTGTTGGGGTTAAAACGGTTTCCGTTTTCATCAACTTTGGATTTAAATCCGATGCCGCTTCCGACTTCAAAATCTTCCCTGTATTCCCAGTTGGGGCCGAATATCCTGTAGCCGTAGAAAAAAGGCTCCTTAAGGTCTTTAAGGGCATATGTTTTAACGGATGTTTCCCAGATGTCGCCTTTTGGGCTTTTTTTCATAACAAGATTCATAACAGGGTCTTCGCCTGTTGCTTTTTCAAAAATGCACAGTATAACCATTGTGGCATTTTTGGAATAAAGCCTGAAGTTGACTTTCTTGCCTGACGAATCAAGATTTGCACCGAGATTTGTTTTTGAGTCGGGAATAAAAATCATAATATTCCTTTTTGTTATTTAAGCGGGTTGATTACAATTCCGCTTAAGAGTTTCGGATAAAAATAAGTCGATTTTTGAGGCATTCTGTATCCTTGTGAGGATATTTCAACAATATCCTTCATTTTTGGATATGCCATAATAAACGACGCCTCGGCTTTGCCCGTATCTATCATATCGAATGCTTCAAATTCCTGTTTTATATACTTGATACCCTTTTGAGCCATTTGCTCTTCTTTTGAGTAGCCGAGTTCTTTGGTGATGATTAAATCATGCAGCACTGTTAAATCCAGTTTTTTGAGTACATCGGGCGCATCAACAAGGTCGAGCATGCCGTCTTTTAATTTTAAAAGATAAAATTTGTTGACGTTTTTCAAATAAAGCCCCATCGAAATAGCTTTTTCGTTGCTTTTTTCAATTGCCTGAAGGAACTGCTCTTTTACTTTTTGCTTATTTAGACTGTTAAAAGTAAATTCTTCTGTATCGAAGTATTTTTTAACGGCTTCAAGCAGTACATAAGGCTCGATGAATTTTGTGATAATTCTGTGCGTCGGGAAGATTATGAGGTTTTCATCTTCCGCGTTTGTGAAATAGCTCATAACATACTGCGCTTCGGGATTGTTTGAAATTTCGGAGTATGCCATAGCTGTTTCATATCTGTGGTGGCCGTCCGCAATGAGGGCGGTTTTGTCTTCAAGAGTTTTTTCAAAGACTTTAATATCTTCTTCATTATCTATTAAATAGACGATATTCTGAACGCCGTTGTCATCTTTTGCGTCAATAAACGGTTTTTGAGATAAGTATTTAGGCAGTATTTTATTTTCAATTACCTTATCGGAGTCACTGTAAACGAGAAATATCTGACTGAAGTTTGCTTCGCATGCGCTTGTTAATTTCAGCCTGTCTTCTTTAGGACCGCCCATTGTGTATTCGTGCGGAAGGATTTTTTTGGTTTCAAATTTTTCGATTTTATTTCTTGCAATAAATCCTTTGCGCTCTATCTGCCTGCCGTTTGCGGCGGTGTATTTTTGTATAAGATAGAAAATACAGGGTTTATCGGTGTGCACAAGCACCTGTTCTTTTTGCCATTTGTCAAAAAACTCTTTTGCATCTTCATAGCGGTTTTCGCCCTTGGTCAGGATAAGGCGTACAATATTGTAAGGTGATTTCTTATAAAGTTCGTCCTGATAAGCACTTGTAATGACATCATAAGGCGGGGCGATAACATCATTTATGTTAACTTTTTCCTGATTGTAAACTATTGCGTTTAAGGGTTTAATATCCAAAATATCCTCCAAAGTAAAAATGTTTTCTTGTAAGTTTATTGTAGTAAATATTGACCGCCATGTAAAGTGCGCTGCGGGTATATTTTTCTTTGTAAATAAATATTAAAAATTCTCCAAAGAAGGCAATTTGAAAAGACAAAAATACTTTATTTATTTGTGGAAAGGTTTTTAAAAGGTTAGTATCGGTATGGGTGTAGTTGCAACAGCAATTTATGACTACAGAAATATGGATAAAGCGCTTCATGGCGACACGGGAAGAGTGGGCGCTGCCGCCGTGCAGACAACAAACTTGATTAACGCAGCTTCACAGTCGTCTTTTGAGCCGCTTAAAAACTGTGCAAATTCCATGCTTAATTATGTTGATGACGCCGGCAGGCTTGTGGGTGTTACAAATGCGGCTTCAAAAGTAACGGGTTTTGCTTCAAAGGCTGTTAATCCCCTTTTGTGCGTAGCGTCAGGCATAAGGGTTTTAAGGGATGACGACCAGTATGCAGCCCTTGTTGAAGAATCATGTGCTATGGGTGCCATGTTTGCATCTGAAAAACTCTTTAAAAATCTTGTTGCAAACCCGCTTACGGGAAAGGAAGTAAAAACCACTTCAAAATGGGCAAAAAAGCTTACCGGTTCACTTTTTGATTTAACGAAAAATGTGCAGGGCGGAGGTAAAAAGAAACTTATAGCAATAGCGGCGGATATAGCACTTGTCGGGGTTTCTATTTTAACTTTTGATGCCGGCAAGAAAATAGGTAAAATGCTTACGGGCAGGGATGAAGAACAGCAAGCCGCCCAAGATATACCGCAGGGAATTGATTATAATTCTTAAGCGCCGCAGCTCAGCCCAGCGCACAGGTTAATCGACTGCCCCGTAAGACCTTTTGCGTCTTGTGATATTAAATACCTGCACAGTTTTGCAACTTCCCATGGCTGAATGAATCTTCTCTGGGGGATTATTTCAAGTGTTTCATTTTTTTCTTCGGCGCTCAGTGCCTCATTTGCAAGGTCTGTATCCACCCAGCCCGGATTTATTTGGTTTACCGTTATATTGTATTGTGCAAGCTCTAATGCCAGTGATTTTGTAAGCCCCGAGAGCCCGGCTTTTGCGGCGGAGTACAAGGAGGCATTTGCTTCTCCCACGGCTCCTGAAATCGAACCTATGTTTATAATTCTGCCCCACATGTTTTGTTTCATATCTTCAACTGCATATTTACATAAAAGACACGGTGTCGTAAGATTAAGATTTATAAGCCTTTGCGCTGTGTCAGGGTCGGTTTTTTCTATCGGAGAATAATCATACACTCCCGCATTGTTTATTAAAATATCTATAGACCCCATTTTTGCTTTTGCGGCCAGGTACAGGGCTTTTGCATTTTCCGTGCGGCTCAAGTCTATGCTAAGGTAATTTTCATCTTCGCACTTACTTCTGCCGCAGCCAAAAACCCTGCAGCCCGAGGCTTTTAATTCCTGTGCTATTGCAAGACCTATGCCTTTTGTACTTCCGCTTATAAGGACATTTTTCATACCGTGCCGTCTTTTGAGTGTTTTAAAACAATATCTGAAATCTGATTTATAAGATGCTCTCTCTGTGCTTCGTCTAAATCCCTGAGAGCTTCAATTGCAGCATGGAGATTAGGGTTTTTGTCGTACCATCTCTGGTATTCTCTGGGGTTAAAGTCTGCAATAATCTTTACAAATTTTTCATAGTCCTTTTCAATGATTTTAGGAACTTTTAAAATAATATCGACTGCAACCTCGCACTGTGCTTCGGGGTCTAAATCTTCCAAAAGCCGCATAAAAGCGCTTAAATACTTGTCTTTGTCATACCATCTTATATATTTTTTCATATCTTTATTATATCAAATTTTTATGCGAATTTGCATAAAATGTAGTAAATATTTAAAAAAGTACTTGCCACATGCCAAAAAGCCTTATATAATCACAAATGATAAAGGAAGGAGTTCACACAATGAACAAAGAAGAATTAGTACAAGAGATTGCAAAAAAAGCTAAAGTTACTCAAAAAGAAGCTGCAGAAATCTTAAACGGTTTTGTTGAAACCGTACAAAAAAGCGTTTCTAAAGGCGAAAAAGTTACTTTAGTAGGCTTCGGTACTTTTGAAGCAAGAAAAAGAGCAGCAAGAACAGGCCGCAACCCT
>DVFS01000047.1 GCA_018713115.1 Candidatus Galligastranaerophilus faecipullorum | reverse complement strand
TGCTCGCGCGAGGAGCCGCAGCCGAAGTTTTCACCGGCAACAATAAAGTCGCCCTCTTTAACATCATGTGAAAAATTAACATCAATATCCTCCATGCAATGCGACGCCAGCTCCTCCGGCGACTGCGTATTGAGGTATCTTGCAGGAATTATAACATCCGTATCAACATCATCACCATATACAAAAGTATGACCGCATAATAAATTTTTCATCCATTTACCCCATTTACAAACTTTCAACTTATAACTAATATAATATCAAAGAAATTTGTTAACCACAAATTGAGAGACAAAACTAACGGAAGTATTAAAAAAAGGAGAAAACAATGCAAGAATCAATCGTTGAAGCAGCAGGAAAAATCTGGAACTACTTAAATGAAAACGGCGAAGTTACAACAAAAAAACTTCAAAAAGACTTAGACCTTAACGACAACTTCATCAACATGGGTCTTGGCTGGTTATCCCGCGAAGACAAAGTAAATTACTCCAAAAAAGGTTCTTACACAAAAGTAAGCCTCAGATAGTAATTTTAGTTAAAGATTTTAAAGTTGCTCTTGCTCAAATATTGACAAGGGCAACTTTTTTTATGACAATGAAATTTGTCCATGATAAAATAACGACATAAGAATACATTAATAAGGAATAATAAAAATGGCAGTACCAAAGAAACGAACAGGAAAAGCAAAACAGGCGGCAAGAAGAGCAAACTGGAAAGGCGAGGTTCCCGCAACCACGACATGCCCGAACTGCAAAGAAGCAGCACCGGCTCACACTGTTTGCCCTAATTGCGGATATTATAAAGACGATTTCGCAAGTCTGAAAAACAAAAAAGCGGCAAGCGAAGCAAAAGAAGAAAAACCTAAAAAAACAAGAGCTAAAAAAGCAAAAGCTGAACCCAAGGCTGAAGAAACAAAAGAAACGGTCAAGGAAGAAGCAAAAGCGGAAGAAAAAGCAGAAGAAATTAAAGAAGAAACTGTTGAAGAAAAAACAGAAGAATAACCGTAAATAAAATAATTTAAGGAAGTTAGTATGACGAGAATAGCAATCGACGCAATGGGAGGAGACCATGCTCCGAGAGAAATAGTAAAAGGTGCAGTCTGGGCTGCACTTGACTACGACATTCCAATCGAGCTGGTCGGAAAAGAAGATGCCATAAAAGCAGAACTTGACAATATTGCAAAATACGGTATCCGCTCCAGACGCGGCGGCTATTTTCCTCAGAATATCAGGGTGGATTTATCAAAGCTCGACATTAAAATTACCCATGCCGAAGAAATTATTGAAATGGGCGAAGCCCCCGGGCAGGCTATTCGCAAAAAAAGAAAGTCATCTATAGTCCTGACGGTTGACGCCGTTGCAAAAGGCAGCTCTGACGCTGTTGTTGCCGCAGGCTCAACGGGAGCCGCAATGGCAAGCTCGCTTTTCGGTCTGGGCAGACTTCCGGGCATTGAACGCCCCGCCATTGCAGTTATGCTGCCCGCGATGAAAAAACCCTTCCTGCTGCTGGATGCCGGCGCAAACAGCTCTTGCACTCCTGAAATGCTTTATCAGTTTGCGGTTATGGGTACAACTTTTGTTAAGAATGTTTACGGCAGAAAAGACGCAAAAGTAGGCGTACTGAACATCGGTGAAGAAGCCGGTAAGGGTAACGAACTTGTTCAAAATACCTATAAAATGCTTGAAGAAAATACAAACGGGCTGAATTTCATAGGAAACATCGAGGGCAAGGAAATGTTTCAAGGAACATGCGATGTTATTATCTGCGATGGTTTCACGGGTAATGTTGCACTTAAAATTATTGAAGGCTCATCTTCTATGCTCTTTAAAATGATTCAGCAGGAGTTTAATACGGATATTATTTCAAAAATAATCGGGCTTCTGGCAAAACCGTTTATGAAAAGAATTTATAAAAGAATCAACTACGAAGAATTTGGCGGAGCACTGTTATTAGGTATTAAGGGTATAACAGTTATAGCGCATGGAAGAAGTACGGCTTATGCCATAAGAAACGCCGTAAGAGTCGCAAAAGAAGCTGTGGAATCAGGCGTTAACAAAAAAATTATGGAAATATATCAATAGTTCCGTTTTTAGTGAGGAGAGAAAATGAGCAGTATACCCATAAGGATAGTGTCTTTAGGAAAAGCGGTGCCAAAGACCGTAATTACAAATGACGACTTAACAAAAATCCTTGACACATCAGATGAATGGATTACCACAAGAACAGGTATTAAGCAGCGTCATATAGCATCGGGTGACGAAAATTCACTTACAATAGGTGTTGAAGCGGCACGGGAAGCGCTTGGTAAAGCAAATCTTAAAGGCGAAGATATCGACCTTATAATTGCAGCAACATCAAACCCGTTTAACATTTATCCCTCGACGGCATGCTCCATACAAGAAGCAATTGAAGGCAAGAGCGGAACTGTTGCATTTGATATCACGGCAGCCTGTACAGGCATGATTTACGCTATGGAAATAGCACGTTCCATGATTTCATCAGGAAAATATAACCGCGCATTGCTTGTAGCTACAGATACCGTATCAAAATTTGTAAACTGGGAAGACAGAAGCAGCTGCGTACTTTTTGGCGACGGCGCAAGTGCTATGATACTTGAAAAATCCCCCGACGGAATTGATGATATTATAGCAATCGATATCCATGCAGACGGCAGACAGGGCAGACATATTACAATGCACTTAAACGGCACTAATTGCCCGCTTGTAGAACCTGCTCAGGGTGCAAACGAAAGAGTTATAATGAACGGACGCGAAGTTTATAAATTTGTCGTAACCACAATGCCCGAGTCAGTTAACAGCTGTATTGAAAGCTGCGGCTTAAAACCCGAAGACATAGACTATCTCGTCCCGCATCAGGCAAATTTAAGAATTATAGACGCGCTCCAGCAAAGACTTAACTATACGGACGAAAAAGTCATTACAAATATCGACAAATACGGCAACACATCTGCCGCTTCCGTTGGTATAGCGCTGAGTGAAGCAATAGAAGAAGGAAAAATAAAAACCCCTTCTACTGCTATTCTCTGCGCATTCGGCGCCGGCATGACCTGGGGCAGTGTAATTGTTAAACTCAGAAAAGGAATCTACTAATGAAAAATATTGCATTTATTTTCCCCGGTCAGGGCTCACAGACTACAGGCATGGGGCTTGATTTGTATAATAACTTTGAATCCGCAAAAAAAGTTTATCAAACAGCGGATAACATCTTAAATAAAAGTATCTCTAAAATGTGCTTTGAGGGTCCCGATGAACTTTTAAAGCAGACAATAAATGCTCAGAGTGCAATTGTTGCAACATCTATTGCGGCGCTTGAAGCACTCAGGGAGGCATCGAAAGGCGAAATAACCCCTAAAATGACAGCAGGCCACAGCCTCGGGGAATACTGCGCCATGTATTGCGCGGGCGTTATGGATATGGAAACGACATTTAAGGCAATTCAAAAAAGGGCTGACCTTATGGATGCCGCAACAAAGGTAAAAACTGGTGCTATGAGTGCGGTTCTGGGTCTTGATGTTGAAAAAATAAAAGAATGCCTTAAACAGGTTCAAACCCTCGGCACGGCACAGATTGCAAATTACAATGACCCGACACAAACCGTAATAACCGGCGAAAGCGAAGCAATTTTAAAGGCAAATGAACTTATTAAAGAAGCAGGCGCCAGAAAAGTAGTTCCTCTGGCTGTTTCAGGCGGATTTCACAGCGCTTTAATGCAGAGTGCCACAGATGGTTTTTGCGATTTTGTTAAAGATTTAAAACTAAGTAATGCCAAAATCCCCGTAGTAACAAATGTTGACGCACAGGCGACCGTGAGCGCGGAGGATTTCAGGGCCAAAATGCCAAAACAAATCTCTTCAAGCGTTTTTTGGGTGCAGACTATACAACATATGCTAAATGAAGGCATAGATACTTTTATTGAACTCGGCAACGGCAAGGTACTTGCCGGACTGAATCGCAAAATCTGCCCCGCGGAAGTCAAAACCTGCAATGTTTATGACGCGCAATCTTTAAATGACACGGTAAATAACATTTTAAACTTGGTATAGGAGAAGAAAATGGAAGATAGAAAAACAGCACTCATAACAGGCGGCTCAAGAGGAATAGGCAAGGCCTGCGCAATTGAACTTGCAAAAGCAGGGTGCGATGTAATCATTAACTATGCAGGTAATGAAGAAGCCGCAAACAAGACCGTGGAAGAATTAAAAGCGTTAGGCTCCAATGCAAAAGCAATGAAGTTTGACGTTTCAAACCCCGAACTTGTTGAAGCTGCGATAAAAGAAATTCTTGAAGATTATAAAAAAATTGACATTCTTGTAAACAATGCAGGCATTACCCGCGACGGGCTGTTTATGAGAATGAGCGCACAAAACTGGCTTGATGTAATAAATACAAACCTTAACAGCGCATACTATGTTTCAAACCCCGTTGCAAAAGCAATGATTAAACAGCGCTCGGGTGCAATTGTTAATATGGCAAGCATTTCGGGAATATACGGAAATGCGGGGCAGGCGAACTATTCAACCGCGAAAGCAGGTCTTATCGGTATGACAAAAGCCCTTGCCAAAGAGCTGGCCTCAAGAAACATAAGAGTAAATGCCGTAGCTCCGGGTTTCATTCAAACAGATATGACAAAAGACCTGCCTCAGGAACAAATTGTCGAAAGAATCCCTCTTAAAAGATTGGGTGAGCCTGGGGATATTGCAAAAACAGTTAAATTCCTTGCGCTCGATGCAACCTATATTACAGGACAGGTTATAGGAGTAGACGGCGGTCTTGTTATCTAAAATAAAAGAAATTATTATTTTTACATGCGCGGCGGTTTTTATTTTAAACGGCTGCGCATATGCTTTTGAAAGCGGCTTCAGTGACGACTTTTTTAACGTCTTAAAAAAGAAAGAGCAGCCCACCGAAGAGATGAAAAGGGCAAAAGAAGAACTTAAAAAAAGAAAAATCCCTGCAAGCGTCGACGCTTTTATTAAATACGTCAAAAAAAATGACATCGAAGTGCTGCAAATATTCACAGACGCAGGGTTTAACGTAAATACGGATTTTTACACGGATTACCCCATTTACTATGCCGCAAAGGCTCAAAAATACGAAGCGGTAAAGTTTTTACTTGAACACGGTGCAAACCCCAACCTCGGGTTTAACTCTCCCTTAAATGAAGCCATAAACAAAAAGAACCCGGAAATTGCACGCCTTTTAATAGAGCATGGCGCAAAGGTCAACATTGATGACTTTATGAGCGGGCACACTCTTTTATTCAATGCCATCAAAAAAGAACAGTACGAAATTGCACGCGAAATGATTGAGCATGGCGCAAAGATAGACGCACCTTCAAAAATGCTTATAGAAAGCAAAAACCTCTACGACATTTTAAAAATCGATAAAAACGATTTTTAATGAAATTGTTTTAAAAATCTTTCGTCGTTGTTGTAGAACAGCCTGATGTCATCTATTGCATATTTAAGCATGGCAAGCCTTTCAACACCCATGCCGAATGCAAAACCGCTGTATACATCAGGGTCAATATCCACATCGCGAAGCACATTAGGGTCAACCATGCCTGAGCCTAAAATCTCAAGCCAGCCTGTGCCGGAGCATGTAGGACAGCCCTTACCCTGGCAAACTATACACTGCACATCAATTTCCGCCGACGGCTCGGTAAAAGGGAAAAAGCTGTTGCGAAACCTCGTGGGACGTGCGGAACCGAAATAAAGCCTTATAAATTCGTTTAACACGCCCTTTAAATGTGCAAAAGTGACACCTTTATCCACATAAAGACCTTCAACCTGATGGAAAAAGTTATTTTTGCGCGCACTTACCGACTCGTTGCGATAAACTCTGCCGGGAGAAATAATCTTAATCGGCGGGCGCGAATTCTGCATTTGCCTTACCTGGGCATTTGATGTATGGCTCCTTAAAACCATATTCGAAGCGCCTTCGCAGTAATAAGTATCCTGCACATCGCGTGCGGGGTGCTCTTTTGGAACATTTAAAAGGTCAAAATTGTATTTTTCCGTTTCGACCTCGGGTGAAAATTTATTTTCTATAAGGGAGAATCCCAGATGTTCAAATATTTCCACAATTTCATTTATGGTAGATGTAAGCGGGTGTACCCTGCCCCTTGCATTGTAATCACCTTCAAGAGTAACATCAATCTTCTCGGATATCAGTTTTTTATTTAATTCCGCTTTATAAAAACCATCATATTTGATTTGAATCATCTGCTCAAGACACTTTGAAACCTCATTTGTAAGAGCGCCGATCTTAGGACGCAGGGAAGGGTCAAGGTCTTTTAAGCCTTTTTTAAGATTGTTAAGTTCGCTCGAACGTGAAAGATATTTATTTTTAACCTCCTCGAGTTCTTTTGAGTTTGAGGCTTTTTCAATTTCAGAAATTGCTGTTTCTTTGATTTTTAATATTTGTTGTTCCATAGAAATACTCCCGAAACAATAATATCAAAAACATAATTTATGGTAAAATTTTTCTATGATATTTGTATTTTATATTACCCTTTTTCTTTTTATATTAGGTCACGGGCTGCTTTTCAACTCTATTGACAATGATTTTTTCGCACGCCTTATTGTGGGTAAAACCTACTTTCAGACAGGCTCGCTTCTTGACTGGGATTTTCTTTCCTACACCCCGACACACAGATTTATTGACCACGAGTGGGGCTCGAGTCTTGTTTTTTATTTTCTACAGTCGCATTTCGGCGATGCAGGACTGCTCATTTTTAAAGCAATTATTTACTTTGCGACGTTTTATTTAATAACAAAAGTTATCTTACTCAGAAATAAAAAAGAAAAATTACATTTTCTGCCTTTCTGGTTTTTAATAAATGCAATTCCTGCGATACTTTTTGCGACACTAAGGTGTCAGGCTTTTACGTTTTTCTTTTTTGCCCTGTGGCTTTATACGCTTGAGCGCGTAAGGCTGTGCGGACATACAAGGCTTCTGTGGATTCTGCCTGCCACAATGCTTGTCTGGGCAAATATGCACGGAGGCTGTGCAGCAGGCATGGGGCTGCTTGTCTTATACATTGCAGGCGAATTTTTAAACAAAAAACCTGTTAAAGACTATATAATAACTCTCATATTTACACTTTTGGCACTTTTTATAAATCCATACGGAATACCGTATCTTGAGTTTTTAATTAAAGCGCTTGCTCTTAAGCGTGAGTTTATAACCGAGTGGCAGCCATCCCTGAGCCCTCTTGGATTAAAATTTCATTTTAAATATTTGATTTTTGCGGCAGCTTTTTTGTGCCTGACTTTGTTTTATACCCTCAGATTTAAAATAAACTTTAAAAAAATCGATAAAACCAAAGCCCTTGTGCTTGCGGTTACTTTTCTTATGGCGCTAAAGTCCATCCGCCTGCAGCCGTTTTTTATTCTGAGTGCTGCAGCTTTTTGCTGCAGTGACTTTTACAAATTATTCCCCAAAAGTCTGCCCGCAAGCGCCGACAGACTAAAGGAAATTTTCTTCCTTGTATTAATGGTCTTCTTTGTCTTCTCAAGCGCAATGCAGACAAAGCTTAAATGTGTCATGTGGGAATATCCGATAATGGAGATTGATTTTCTCAAGGCAAACAAAATAAAAGGCAATCTTCTGTGTGAATTCCATGACGGAAGCTATGCCGCATACAGGCTCTGGCCGGATGTATTTATTTTTATGGACGGAAGATATGAAGAAGTGTATCCTGACCATCTTATCTATATGTTAAGGGATATAAACCTTGCGAACAAAGGGTATTTGGATAAGATAAACAAATACCGCACCGATATTATTATTGTTGCAAAACATTATAAAATATATCAGGAACTCAAAAAAAGCAGGGATTTTAAACTTATGCTTGAAAGCCCTAAATACGCACTGTTTCTAAAAAAAGACCTCATAAAAAGTGATTTTAAAACCCCTGCCGCCAATGCAAAATATTATATAAATACAAAATACGACACAAACATTGACTGGAGCGTAAAAAATGAAAATTAAAAACATAATAATCGCCGCATTTTTAATAATATGCCTGCAAAACTGCGCACTTGCAAAAACAACAATGGAAAAAGTGCAGCGCGGGGCTGATATTTACTTTAAAATAACAGACAGGCTGGAATTAAGTCTGAGTCAGCAGAGAAAAGCTTTCGGCATAAAGCTTGAAGAGGCAGTACATCTTGTGCCGCTTTTAAATGACATAAAAGTTAATGAAGAAAAACTAAACACACTGCTTTCTGACTCTAAAAAAGACAACGAAGAAGAAATTAAAAACCTCAATAACACAATAGAGCTTCAAAAAGCCGTTGCAAGCCAGAAAAAACGCTATTACATCTCGCGATACAGGGGAATTTTGACTCAGGAGCAAAACTACAAACTGGATGAACTCATCTTTGACATTGCAAACGGGTATTTAAAACTTTAACCCCCCGCGGGAATTTATTTAAAAAAACCGCCCCTGATTATAAAGGGCGGTTTTTAAGTGTTTTAAACTTTCTTTTCTTATTTTGCCTTTTGTGCAGTTTCAACGAGAACCGCAAAAGCTTCAGGTTCGTTTGCAGCAAGTTCTGCCAACATTTTTCTGTTTACCTGAATATTTGCTTTTTTAAGCTGATTCATAAATTTTGAATAGCTTATGCCCATTGAGCGGACTGCCGCATTAATACGTACAATCCAGAGCGAGCGCATGTTTCTTTTAAGAACGCGTCTGTCTCTGTACTGGTATTTAAGGGCTTTCATAACCGCGCAATTTGCAACTTTAAAAATTCTTGAACGTGCACCTATAAAGCCTTTTGCTAATTTTAATATTTTTTTATGTCTTTTTCTAAGAACGTTTCCGCGTTTAACTCTCATTTTTCACCTTCCTTATCTTGAGTACTTCATGTAGGGTAACTCTTTTGAAATCAAAGCAACATTACCTTCAAAAACTTCTACCATTCCGGATAGACGTTTCTTTCTGGCTGTGCTTTTATGTGCAAGAAGGTGGCCTTTACCTGCCTGACGTCTTAAAATTTTGCCCGTAGCCGTAACCTTATAGCGTTTTGCGGCAGAGCGGTGTGTTTTCATTTTAGGCATTTTTTACTCCATTTCTTATAATGTTGTGTACTTATGCTTTTGCGCTATACCTAAAGAGCGCTTCAAGACACTATGCATTTTAAAACAAAAGAATTTATTTTGCAAACAAAAACCCGCCGTACTTAATAAATACAGCGGATTTTTTAAGAAATGTTACAGCTTTCTACTTGTCAGCCTGATACATTGTTCTTTGTGCAACGGCACCGAAGGGCTGCGCACCGGTATCTGTAATCATGATTGCAAGAAAGTCAATCGTGTTGGTATCAGCAGATGTAGGGTAGCCTGTAGTAATTTTTGTTCTTTCGTCTTTGCTGATAGGCCCTCTGTCGCCGTTAACATCAACCGCGATAATACAGGGGTCGTCAGCTGTACAGTCTGCAAGGCCTCCGGGAATTTCATATCTGAAACCGTCTGCGGTATAAAAAGCGGTGTTGCTTCCGATTGTAATATCAGACTGAATTACATTCATTCTTCTCATAAGGTATTCAGGCATACCACCCTCGGCAAGATCTTCGGGAGATTCATTGTCCATGGCCATATTCATTGTAATAGCCTGATTCAGAACGGAAAGCGCCTTTTTAAAACCTGTTTTAAATTCCTGCTGGTTAGTTCTTACGATAACGCCGGGAATCGTCATTGCGGCAACTACACCGATAATAGCCAGTGTAATCAGCACTTCTGCAAGTGTAAAAGCTGAACTTTTTCTCATTGGTAAAACCTTTCTATTTATACTTTTCTATCCTGTTTCTTTACTTTTTCTTTATT
>DVFS01000046.1 GCA_018713115.1 Candidatus Galligastranaerophilus faecipullorum | reverse complement strand
TTTCGTATCTTAATTCTTGAGGCGCGCTCCAGGTAGGTAACATTAATCTATACAACCATGCGCCTCTTTTCTTTACAAAGGTTTGCAAGCGTTGCGGTTTTTCTTTTCATTTCAGCGTGTTTATTATAAAATCTTATTGAGATACAGAAGTGTAAAACATAGAAAGAAAGAAAAATGACAATTACATCAAACAAACCTGAAGTTAAGAGGATGGAAGTTACAATCGGAGATAAGGTTGTAACCGTTGAAACAGGAAAGTATGCAAAACAGGCAACTTCTTCCGTTACCGTAAGGTGCGAAGATACAATGCTTTTTATTCATGCGACGGTAAGTAAAGAACCGCGCGTAGGGATAGACTTTTTCCCCTTGTTAATTGACTATGAAGAAAGAATGTCCGCAATCGGCAGAATCCCGGGCGGATATACAAGAACCGAAGGCCGCTCAAGCGAAAAGGCAATCCTTGTATCAAGGCTTATTGACCGCCCCATTCGCCCCCTGTGGCCCAAAGGATATAGAAATGACGTTCAAATCGTTTCGCAATTATTCAGCTATGACCAGAAAAACCAGCCCGATGTTTTATCAATTCTCGGTGCATCAGCCGCTCTTATGCTCTCGGGTGCGCCTTTTGAAGGCCCCGTCGGCGCAATCCGCGTAGGAAGAATTGACGGCAGAATGATAGCCAACCCGACCCATCAGGAATGCGAAAAATCCGACATGGATATCGTTATCGCAGGTACACATGACAGCGTTATTATGGTTGAGGCGGGCTGCAAATTTGTAACCGAGGATGATATTATGGCAGCGGTTGAGTTTGCACAGGTTGAAATAAGAAAACAATGCGACGCACAGCTTGAATTTGCACGCGCCTGCGGCGTTGAAAGAGAAAACTTTGTCAACCCTTATGATACGTCCGAACTTGCACAAATCATTAAAGACAATACTTACGATATGATAGTCGACGCATATCACAACTTTGACCGCGAATACAGACAGAATAAACTTGAAGAAGCAAAAAATATCGTAAAAGAAAAAATCGAAGCTCTTGATGATGAGCACCCCATCAAAAAAATGATGGAAGAAACAGGCATTGACTTTGTCGCGGAAGAGTTTAAAGCATTAGAAAAGAAAATAATGCGTGCAATGATTAAAGATGAAGGCGTCCGCGCAGACGGCAGAAAAGTAACGGAAGTACGTCCCATCTGGTGCGAAGTCGGTGTAATCCCCCGCGCCCACGGCTCTGCGGTATTTACAAGAGGACAAACGCAAATCCTCTCCTGTGCTACCCTTGCAGGTCCTAATATGGCTCAGGAACTTGACGGCGTTGACCCGCTTCTTAAAAAATCATATATGCACAAATACATCTTCCCCGGCTTTTCGGTAGGCGAAGTAAAACCCTTAAGAGGCCCCGGCAGACGCGAAGTGGGGCACGGAAACCTCGCCGAGCGTGCTAACGTTCCCGCGCTTCCCGATGAAAAAGATTTCCCCTACACAATCCGTGTAACATCAGATGTACTTGAATCTAACGGTTCAACATCAATGGGTTCAACCTGTGCAAGCTCCATGGCTCTTATGGACGCGGGTGTTCCCGTTAAATGTATGATTTCAGGTGTTGCAATGGGTCTTATCAAAGAAGGCGACACGGATATCGTTTTAACGGATATCCAAGGCATAGAAGACTTCCTCGGCGATATGGACTTTAAAGTTACGGGTAACTCGGAAGGCATTACGGCACTTCAGATGGATATGAAAATCAAAGGCATTTCCAATGAAACCTTAAGACGCGCTCTGTATCAGGCAAAAGACGGCAGGCTGCATATTATGGAATGTATGAAAGAAGCAATTACCGCACCGCGCGAAGACCTGTCACCTTTTGCACCCAGATTATACTCGATGACAATCCCGACAGATGATATCGGAACCGTAATCGGACCCGGCGGAAAAATGATAAGAAGCATTATCGACGCTTCCGGTGCCGAAATCGATATTCAGGATGACGGCACGGTAACAATTACTTCAAACGATAAAGAAGGCGCCGATATCGCAATTAAAATGATTAAAGACCTGACATTTAAACCCGAGGTCGGAATGATAGCCAAGGGCAAAGTTGTAAGAATCATCCCGATTGGCGCATTTGTCGAACTGGCACCCGGAAAAGACGGTATGGTGCACATTTCACAGGTTTGCCAGGAAAGAATCGAAACAATAGAACCTCACCTCACCGTCGGTCAGGAAGTAATTGTTAAAGTTATTAAAATAGACGATAAAGGCAGAGTCAACCTTACAATTAAAGGAGTAAGCGAAGATGAAAAGGCTAATTGCCAATAAATTTAAAAAAACTTCCCTTATGCTTTGTGCGCTTTTATTAAGCGCACTGGCACTCGGAGGGTGCTCCACTCTTTCTTATGTGGGCGAAGATTATAATGCAAAAAACACTGCAATGATTCAAACTGACGAAATGTTTTATTTCTCAACCTACAACAAAATTTCCGAAACAGAGAATATTTCAATGAGGGTGGGGATTTCAAAAACTCCCGTACCCGATATTCTTGCGGCGTACATCCAGATTAATAACAACTCAAATACAAACGACTATGTCTTTTACACAAAAGACTTTGTTATGAGTGCAAATGATATACCGGTAGATTTAATTTCATCATCAAACTATCTCGGGGCATATCAAAGTTCACAAGCAGGCGCACTTGCCGCAATGTCACAGGCGTCAGGCACGCTTAACAGCATTGCAACCATTGCAAATACTTATCAGCGCCTGAATCAGACAAGCCCTGTTGCCGAGCCCTCAAATGTCAGCACAAGTGACGGGGCATACAAACAAATAAGCGCCGTTGTGGAAGGCATCAGTAAACACACAATCAACAATGCCGCGGTTGTAAGACCGCAGGAAAACAGGTTTTTCTACATGTTTATGAAAGACCCCGGCATATACCCGATAAAAGTGGATTACAAAGACCTGACTTACAGCTTTATGGTTAAGGGCGGCCCGCCGCAGGATGATGACGAATAAAAATTCAAAAGAATCAAGAAGAGCTTTTGGGTATAAACACTCAAAAGCTCAGCATCTTGTAGAACTTGTTTTGTTTTTTCCTTTTTTAATAGGAATAATAGGTTTGCTGACAGAAATTGCCTATGGCTTAAACACCGGCATAGAACTTAACTCTGCCCTGAATCGGGCAGTAGGTATTGTTTCATCAGTCCAAAGAGAAAAAAATGCCGACTTAACCGACATAGAAAACGAGATTTATCAAAATACATACAATATCCTTGTTGCAAGAAGAGTCCCTTATGCTGATACTCTAAAGGTAGATACACTTGAAGCGGATGATTTCATAGTAAGTATTGCAACATATAACTATACGTACGCTTTTCAGCTTGTAAATCTGTTTTTTGACGCGGTTCCCGAAAAATTTTATTTTAAAAGCATTGCACTTACAAATAAGGCTCTGTTTGCGCCAAATTCCTACGATATACAAAATAACACTCTGACGGATGAATTTAATACATATTCACAAACAGGCTCAAACGGACTCAATGACAGTATAAATAATATCTTTAACAACTATAAAGACAAATGGAACAAAGATCACGAACAAATGTGGGAAGACTATGTTGAAAAAACACGCGAAGAACAGGAACTTGCCGCACAGGAGCAGGAACAAGGAGGAGGAGATAATGCCCCTGCGCCCTGAGAAAAAAAGAGCTGATATATCGATTATGGTAGCGGTTTTTTGTGTCGCTTTCCTTGCTTTCTGCGCGTTTGGCATAGATATGGCATACATTACGCTAAATCGCGTAAAACTGCAAAGGGCCGTTGAAACTACAGCCCTTGCAAGCGTCGCAAGATATAAAGACTCGCTCGTTGATGAAAGTGAAGAACTTTTTAACCTGTATAAATCAAAATTTGACACCACAAAAGACGCGCAGCTGGTATCAAGTGAATACAAAGATGAGGGCAACGGAATATTTAAAGTTAAAATCAGCGCAAAGCTTATGAACCCGACATACTTTTTGCGTTTTGCAGGTGTGGGCGGAGTGAGAATTGAAGCAAATTCTTATGCGCAGACAACACAGCAGGTTGAAAAAGACAAAAAATCTGGCGACATCATTACCCTCAATAACATAATGACAGACAAAAAGGGCAGCGAATTTAAAATTAAAACAAAAGAAGGCTCATGGGGCTATTTCATATTTGCGGGTACAAAAGATAAAAACAATAATTACATATGGTCAGACATTGGCTGTAAAGCAGACAGCGCAACAACTCTCAGGACGGTAGGCACAAAAAACTACCACCTTATATGCGCAAACGAAACAAAATTTGACCTTTCAAAATCCTGTACGCCAAAGATTGATACCAATGTGGCAGGTTATTTAAGAATATTCAGTGCAAACGCAACGGATTGCACAGCTTCAAGTGATATAGAAGATACAATCAAAGACAAAATCGAAAACGAAATAAACGACAAAAAACCTCTAATCGATGAACAATGGGAGCAGAATTTCCCTAAAAATAATCCCGAAACGGGCGAGCCCATCCCGTGGGATAAGCTCGAAATGCCGCTTCTTCCCGGGTTTCCGATTACAATGGAATGGGTAAATTCGCTCATGCCCGCACAGGATCCGAATCCTTACGAAATAACAATTTTAAATAACGTAAAACTTATCACAAAGGATGATTTTTAGGGTAAAATATAATTAAACTGCCGGGATAAAAAGCGAGGATAAATGAGGAGCAAGGATAAAAAAACACTTATTTTAATTGACGGTCATGCTCTTGCTTTCAGGATGTTTTTTGCACTTGAAAGAACAAATATGCAGACAACCGACCATCAGCCCACCTGGGCAATTTACGGGTTTTTTAAAGCAATTTTTGACCTGCTTTCATCTTCCTCTAAAGGCGGGAAAAATATTAAACCAAACTCCATAGCCGTTGCCTTTGATGTTTCAAGACATACTTTCAGGCTTGAAAAATACGAAAACTATAAAGCCAACAGACAAACCATGCCCGACACCCTGCGCTCGCAGCTGGGGCTTATTATGGAAGGACTCAGAGCGCTCAATATCCCCATTTGTACAAAAGAGGGATTTGAAGGCGATGACATTATAGGAACAATAGCAAGCCGTGCAAAAAAACTGGGGCATGATACATACATTCTGACGGGCGATAAAGACAGCTTCCAGCTTGTCGATAAAGAAGGGCAGATTAAAGTTTTAATTCCGCAGAAAGGTGTTTTAAACAGCTACGATTGGGAACAGGTAAAAGAAAATCTCGGGGTTGAACCTGCGCAGGTTGTGGATTATAAGGCACTTTGCGGCGATACCTCGGACAACATCCCGGGTGTTAAAGGCATAGGTGCAAAAACCGCCGTATGGCTGCTTGAAGAATATAAAGACCTTGATAACATATATGAAAATATTGAAAACATAACCAAAAAAGCAATAAAAGAAAAACTTGCCGAACAAAAAGAAATGGCTTATCTGTCGCAGTTTCTGGCAACAATAAAAAAAGATGTAGACATAGACTTTGACTTTTCAAAAACATGCCTTGAAATACCTGATAAACAAGCGGTGAGCGACTTCTTTCAAAAGGTGCAGTTTTACAGCTTTGTTAAAAATCTCGATAAACTTCTAAACCCTTTTGTAACAAGCTGTAATGACAACAATGCAAAGGAAGAAACTTTTGTAAAAATTCAAGAAGACAATACAAATATCCAGCTGGGACTTTTCTCTGCTGCGGAAGAAAACAGGGAAGAAGATGTTATTAAAATAACACAGGAAGACGAGGCGCGAAAATTTTTAGAAAATATCAAAGAAGGTGAAGTTATTGCACTATCCGCTATTTTACCCGCCATGCCAAACTCTCTTTTTGTGGCGCACAACAACAGCTGTGCACTTTTAAGGAAAGACGATCCGCTTGTTTCAAAAGTTCTTGATAACGAAAACATAAAAAAAGTCATATATGACATAAAAAGCGAACTTAACTATATCAACCCGAAAGGTGTCATTGAAGACGTTATGCTCTCAAGCTACATAAAAGACTCTTCAAGAAAACATGATTTAGTTTCGCAGATTCAAAACTACCTTAATTTCATGCCCGATGAAAATGACGGATATAAGCTCACAAGAAATCTTCTTAAACTGCATGAATTTTACAAAAACTCGCTCAATGAAAAAGAAAAAAAACTCACAAGCGAAGTCGAACTGCCTCTGGCATATGTTCTTAAAGATATTGAAGATACGGGTGTATGCCTTGATATAGGTTATCTTAAAACATTGAGTGTTGAAATAGATAAAAAAATCCTTGATTTTGAAGAAAAAATCTACACACAGGCAGGCACAACCTTTAATATTAATTCGCCAAAACAAGTATCGGAAGTGCTTTTTAACGTATTAAAAATCAAACCCGGCAAAAAGAACAAAACAGGGTTTTCCACCTCTGCCAAAATTCTTGACGAACTTGCCGAACAATATCAAATAGCGCGCGACATCTTAGGTCACAGACAGCTTATGAAGCTTAAAACCACATACATTGACAATCTGCCTAAACTTACAAAAGATGACGGAAAAATCCACACTCATTTTAATCAAATTGTGACAACGACAGGCAGGCTTTCAAGCTCTGACCCCAATCTTCAAAACATTCCCGTAAGGACGGAATTCTCCAACCGCATAAGAGCGGCTTTTGTACCGCAGGACAGAGAAAACTCGGTAATTTTTTCGGCAGACTACTCTCAAATCGAACTTCGCCTGCTTGCGCATTTTTCGGGTGATGAAGTCCTTATTAACGCATTTAAAAACAATGAGGATATACACCTTATCACGGCATCAAAAATCTTTGAAGTAAGCAAAGATGAAGTTACAAAAGAAATGAGAAGAAAGGCAAAAGCCGTAAACTTTGGCTTGATATACGGTCAAACACGCTACGGTTTATCATCCGCACTCGGTATTACACCTTTTGAGGCACAGGAATTTATAGACAAATATTTTGCCACATACCCGAAAATCAACACCTACATCAACAATACACTTATTGCGGCTCATCAGGAAGGTTATGTCGAAACACTGTATGGCAGAAAGCGGTACCTTGGCGCCGAGCTTAACTCCAGAAACGCAAAAATACGTGAATTTGCGCAAAGGGCCGCAATAAATGCGCCTCTTCAGGGCACAAGCGCCGATTTAATAAAAATGGCAATGGTTAAATTGCATAATGAACTTAAAGATTATAAATCAAAAATCATTCTTCAGGTGCACGACGAACTTGTACTTGAAGTGCCAAAAGAAGAACTTGAAGAGATTAAAAACTTAACCGTTGAAGCAATGGAGCTTAATCAGCCGCTAAAGGTGCCTCTGAGAGTTGATACAAAATATGCCAAAACCTGGAGAGAGGGGGAATAATGAAAAAATTTATTTTAATTCTTGGTGCAATATTTTTATCACAGAGCGCATTTGCGGATGAGTCCCTGCTTTCAAGCTGTTATAAAAATTATCCTCTGGGTGCGGACAAACTTTATATGCTGACTCTCAGCGCACTTAATTCAACAGGGCAGTTTGAAGTGGCGGAAATGCAGTCAAAAAGCGGCTACATCCTTTTTCTCAATTCAAATAAACAATACATTGCAACCATATCTAAAGAAGGTGCAAACACTTCAAGTATAAAAATCTTACCCGCCAACAGCGACTTCACGGGCGGAACGTTTGTGCAGAAAACAATTTTTGACACAATTGACTTAAATCTGAAAAATATTCCGGAGAAACTGCTCTAAAATGTATAAATACGCCCTTGTTCTTACAGATGTTGCAAAACTCGGGACTAAAACTTTCAGCTATTTAATACCCGACAGTATGCGCTCCGATATAAAAATCGGCCAGCCCGTGAGCGTGCCTTTCGGCCCGAAAAGGAAAATAAAAGGCTACATCGCGGGATTCTCAAACTATCTTGAAGAGGGAATAAAGGCTAAATACATAGATGAAATTCTTGATACGGAGCCGCTTTTTACGCTTGAATATCTAAAGCTGCTCGAATGGGTTGCAAACTATTATTTTTGCGACCTTCCTACGGTTTTAAAAACCGCACTCCCACAGAAATTTTTTGAAAAAAACGTTAAAAATTACAGAAAACCAAGAAAAGAAAACGCCGCTCTTCAAAAAAACGAAGAAAACAAAGAGCACAAACTAAGCCCCGAACAGCAAAAAGTCTATGAGGAAATAAAGCATGTTAATGCGCCAAACTCTCTGTTGTACGGCATTACAGGCTCGGGCAAAACGGAAATTTATTTTAAGCTTATAGAAGACACTATAAAAGAGGGTAAAAACGTTCTTTTTATGGCGCCCGAAATAGCACTTGTATCGCAGCTTACCATGCGCACCATAAAGCGTTTCGGAGCCGATAAAGTTGCAATCTGGCATTCATCGATATCGGAAGCGGAAAAATACAGCGTCTGGCAAAAACTAAGACAGAATGAAATAAAAATACTCTTCGGCGCACGCTCGGCTGTATTTGCACCAATTAAAAACCTCGGGCTCATAATAATTGACGAAGAGCATGATACAAGCTACAAACAAACAATGCCAAATCCCAGATACTGTGCAAAACATGTGGCAAAAGAACTTGCAAAGCTTCACGGTGCAAAAATAATCTCGGGAAGCGCAACGCCCGATGTTGAAAGCTTCTGGGAGGCACAGAATACAAATTCGCTTTTCGAGCTTAAAAACAGATACAACAATGCACAGCTGCCCGATGTCAGTATTGTTGATATGAAAAGCGAAAGAATCGACGGCAATCTGGGAATATTTTCAAGAACCCTTATAAACAGAACAAAAGAAACGATAGAGCGCGGTGAACAGGTAATTTTCCTTATAAACAGGCGCGGTTTTTCAACTTATACACAATGTATGGAATGCGCACAGGTACTGGAGTGCAAAAAATGCGCAATACCGCTGATTTATCACTCACAGACAAACTCCTGGCGCTGCCACTACTGCGGGTACGAAGTCAAACACCCGAAATGTGAAAACTGCGGAAGTGAAGAACTTGAAAACTTCGGCACCGGCTCGCAAAGAGTGGAAGAAATTGCAAAAAAAATATTTGAAGGGATGAGCGTTGCGCGCCTTGACAGCGACAGCCTCAATAAAAAAAACGAGCATATAGAAATTCTGCAAAAATTTCAAAACGGCGGGATAAACATCCTTATCGGCACACAAATGATAGCCAAAGGTCTCGATAACCCAAATGTAACGCTTGTGGGTGTCATAAATGCGGATTTAAGTTTTAATCTGCCTGATTATCGAAGCTCCGAGCGCGGTTTTTCACTTTTAACCCAGGTTGCGGGACGCTCGGGCAGAGGAGGGCACAAAGGAAAAGTTATTTTTCAAACATACAACCCTCAAAACCTGTTTTTGCAAAAAGCAAAAGAGCAGGACTATATAAGCTTTTTTGAAAAAGAAAAAGAATTAAGACAAGAGTACGACTATCCGCCGTATTCAAAGATAATAAGAATAATTATAAGCTCAAAAGAAGAATTTAAAGCCGAGCATGCCTGCCTTGAAATTACAACGCATCTTGAAAACTACATAAAAAAACTCTCTCTTGATGAAAGAATAATAGTTCTCGGCCCGACCCCCTGCGTTATAGGCAAGATAAGAGGAGAGTGGCGCTATAATATACTTATTAAAAACAAACTTGAACAAAAAGGGCACGATACGGTTCTGGGATTTTTAAGAAAAATAATTCTGCCAAACGACATAAAAATGATAACCGATGTAGACCCGAGCGACATTTTATGATAATTTTTTCCACAATAAATTCAAATAAAACCGACATTCTGGCTCAAAAATACATTGAACTTAAAGACAGAGGGTTCTGTGCCGATGAAATCCTTGTGCTTGTTCAAAACGGCAGGAAAAAGAAGAATTTCACCGAAAAAATAAAAAAACTCTCGCCCGAAGGGAATATCGGAAATCTGAATATATTCAGTTTTTTCGGGCTTGCAAGAAGTTTTATAGAAAAAAACTGGCCGCTCATCGAAAACAACATAAACTTTCCTCATCCTGCCGTTTTTGCAAACATGTGCGGACTTGAAGTATCACAGTATATTTTTAAAAACTGTATAAAAAACGTGGAATTTAAGGGATACAATTCCAAAATAAATCTTCTCCACCAGCTTTTAAGAAGATACTCCCTTATTGTTCAAAACGCGCTTGAAGACAATGAAATAAGGGAAAAGGAAGAAATTTTAAACGAATCATACAGAGATGAAGTACGTCAGGCGCTTAAACAATACAAACTCAAAACACTTGAGTTAAGGGCATTTGACTACTTAAGACAGGTGAGCCTTTTTGAATATATTTACAAAAATACCAAAAACCCATACCGTGCGGTAATTTTAGATGACGGGGACGAGATAACTCCTGCCGTATTTGAATATTTAAAATTCATAAAAAAAGAAATAAAAGAATTTATTATCGCCCAAGACCCCTGCGGTTCCTCAAGACTCGGGTATTTAAGCGCGGCGCACATTAATTTTGAAGAATTCCTCGGAGAAAAAGCTGTTGATTTAAGAGCAAGCTGTCCCAATGAAAAAACAGCCCTTGAAGTATTTTACACGGTTAAAAATAAAAAAGCTTTTTCATCCGGCAGCACGGAGAGCGAAAGTTTTATACGGCGCGACGAGATGATAACAGGCGCCGTCAATAAAATTCAAAAACTTATTAAATCAGGAATCAAGCCCTCTGATATCGCGCTTGTAACACCTGTGACAGACGAGTATCTGCGTCATTGTTTTAAAAAAATCAAACAGAATGTATTTTTTCTCTCGGGCAGTGAAAAACTGAACCAGAATCCGACAGTTGCCGCAGCGGTTGAAATTTTAAAAATGATTAACTCGCCCGATTGTCCCATAAGCCCCTTTGCCTTAAAAAACATTCTCCTTGAAATTATAAAACCTCGCAATGATGAAACACTTGAAATAACAAACGGATACATAATCGCAAATTATGAATACAAAAAAAATATCAAAGAATATTTAAACGAAATTAAATGCGAGAAAACAAAAGAATTTCTGGACTTTACGGACACCCTGAAAGACAAACCCTTAAGCGTGCAGCTTTATGAAATTTGCACAAAATATATAGAAAAAACCATACAAAATCAGAGTTCAATTTTAAAACTCAATAAACTTGCAAAGCAGATAGGCGACTTTGAAGAAGTATTCTCAAACAATTTTGAAAAAATAAAACTCATAGAACAGCTCGAAAACACGATTATCTCGGAAAATCCCCTGAGCGAAGATGAAATACCCGAGGATTCAATAATCATTGCAACTGCGCAAAAACTTATAGACAATGAAATTTGCACAAAGCATTTATTCCTCCTTGACTGCTCAAACTCCGACTGGATAAAACAGGATATAGGAATGCTTTACAACTCATGGGTTTTTCAAAAAAACTGGCATAAAAAAACATTCACACCCGAGGACAATCTTGAACTCACGCTCGACAGAACCGCAAGAATTCTCTACAAGCTGTATCTGTGTGCAGATGAGAAGGTTTATGTGTATTCAAGCATATATGACACTCTGGGTCTTGAAAACTTCGGTGCGGTTGATAAATTTTTTAAAAACGAAACACATTTAACACACAAACCGCCCGCAAAAATCATACCCCGCAGCGACCAAAAAGCCGTTCTAGACTACAAAAGCGGAAAAATGGCGGTAAGCGCCGTGGCAGGCTCAGGGAAAACAACCATTATGCTTGCACTTATCTTAAAGCTTCTTGAGGGGGAAATAATAAAAAACCTTAAAAGCGAGAATATTTTTGTACTTACTTTTATGGAATCAGCCGCAAGAAATTTTAAAGAAAGGATAAAACAAGCATATCCCGATATGCTTGAAATGCCGCAAATTTCAACTATTCACGGGCTTGCACTCAGGATTTTAAAAGAAAACAACAACTACACTTTTGTAAATCTTGATAACGATTTTGAAATAACAGATGAAATTAAAAGACGCGAAATCCTGAGCAGGGCGGTGCTTGAAACAGGACTTGACCACGATAAAGTTGAACTGTACGAAAGGGCTCTAAGCGAGTTTAAAAGCGACATAGATTCAGATATAAAAAACATAAAAAGCCCGAGCTTTAAAAGAATTTTTGAAAGCTATCAAAAAGAAATGAAAGAAAATAATTTTCTTGACTATGACGACCTTCTTGTTTATGCACTTAAATTACTAAAAAACAATTCTCAGGTTCGCTCATACTATCAAAACCTTGCGCGTGTGATAATTGAAGATGAAGCGCAGGACTCTTCCCCCGTACAACAGGAGCTTATAAAAATCCTCGGGGGCAGATGGGGAAATATAATAAGATGCGGAGATGTCAATCAGGCGATAACTTCAACATTTTCTAATTCCGATGTTGAAGGCTTTAAAAAATTTATAAGCGAAAACAGCAATGTGGAAATGAACAAATCCCAGCGCTGCGGGGTAAAAATCATTGATTTTGCAAACAAAACAATTGAAAACGGTCTAAAAACCGCACCTGACGCGTTTTTAAAAATCAAAATGGAGCCGGTTGAGGGCAAAAACCCTGACAATAACGACGCGCTCTGTTTAAAACTCTTTGAAACAGAATCTCTTGAAAAAGCCTTTGTGGTTGAGGAAATTAAAAAAATCAAAAAACAATACCCCGAAAAATCAATAGGCATACTTTTAAGAAGCAACAGGGCAATAGGACTGTGGGCGCAATATATGGAAAGCTGCGCCATAAAAACAAAAAGCTCTGCCGGAACACTTAATGAAAACCCCGTATTTAGAACAACCCTTGCAATTTTTAATTTTATATGCGATTTCAAAAATAAAAAAAATATCCAAAACAGTATCAAAACACTGCTTGAAATGCCAATCTATGCAGATGAGTCAGGCATTTTGGATTTTATCCAATCAAATGATTTTCTGTCTCAAGACGGCTCAAAATACCGCCTGTGGTGGGATTTAAAATACTTTCTGCTTAAGCGCGCATCAAGCCCCATGGAGCTTGTACTTGAAATAGGCGACTTTTATTTTAAAAACACACTCGAGTTTGCAAATGTTTCTATGGTATACACTATCGCGGATAATATATATAAAAATGCAAAAACGTTTGAAGATACGGTTTTAAGAATGAATGAAATATCGGGGCGGATAAATAAAAGCGTGAGATTTTTTACGCCTAAGGAAGAGTCAAATAACGGCGAAATCAGAATCATGACACTTCATAAAGCTAAAGGGGATGAGTTTGATTTTGTCTTTATTCCCGAGATGTCATCCGATAATCTGGGACTCAGGTTTGAAGATATTAAATTAAAGAAAAACTCGGAGTTTATACAGTCCGTTAAAACTTCGCCAAAATCCGCACAGCAGCTTAAAAAAGAAATTCTGGAAGAAAACTACAGGCTGCTTTATGTGGGAATTACAAGAGCCAAAATAAAACTATATATGACTTGCTCAAAAACCGCCAGAATATTTAAAAAAGAAAAAGAACAAAAACCATGCGCCGTTTTTGACACATCGGAGGATGCGTAAGCTTATGAACACATTCAGTGCAAACTCGCTAAAAATTCTTGAAAAAAGCGAAAAAGATTTCATTGACAAATATATAGCACGCCTTGATTTTATAAATAAAACAAACAGTGCAAAAACCGGCGAGAAGTTACACGGGCTTATTTCATACTATCTTCGCGGATTTGATGTTGATAAAATAAAAAATTCACTGTCCGGCAAAGAAAGAGAGCTTGTTGAAAAAGCCTTTTCGCTTGAAATATTTAAAGAGAGAGAAAAATTTATAAAAACCGAAGAAACCTTCCTTGTAAAATGCGGTGCCTGCAGTCCCGTTTTTTATCTGACAGGCCGCTTTGATGCAATTTTTAAAGACGGGGAAAAATATATAATCTACGATTGGAAATCAAAAAACATCCCCGAAAACCCTGCCCAAGACCTGCAGAGCATAGTATATCTATACTGCGCTTCAAAAATATTCGACACGGAAAATCTTTCCATAAAATACATTTCTCTTGAAGATACAAAAAGCTGCGAGGCGGCTTTTGAAAATACGGAAAAATATCTCAATAAAATTTTAAAAATAGTAAAAAAGCTGCCGCCCAAATATTTAACTTAATCTCGTTAAAATCTCGGGTCCGTCTTCACCTACAAGCACAGTATGTTCAAAGTGCGCAGACGCTTTGGAGTCCGCTGTCACAACCGTCCAGTCGTCATCAAGTACATAGACATCATCCCTGCCGAGGTTCAACATGGGCTCAATTGCAATTGTCATGCCTGTTTTAAGTATTGTTTTATTGCCCGTCCTGTAGTTGAAAACAAACGGATCTTCATGCATGTTGCGGCCCACGCCATGCCCGCCGTACTGGCGAACAATACCGAGACCCTTTGCGAGTGCAACATCTTCAACCGCAGCAGATACTTCTTCAAGCAGATTTCCGTTCATCATTCTTGAAACACCTGCCATAAGGGCTTTTTCCGTAGTTTCAAGAAGCATTTTTTTATCTTCGCTTATTTCACCCACGGGATATGTCCAGGCGCCGTCACCCACAAGCCCGTGAAAAGTTGCGCCGACATCAATTGAGATAATATCTCCGGCCTTTAAAATCACATCTTTTGAAGGTATACCATGCACCACCTGTTCGTTAACCGAGGCGCAAATAGAAGCGGGAAAACCGTGATAACCTAAAAATGTCGGTATAGCCCTGTTTTCTTTTATAATTTTCTGCGCTATTATATCAAGCTCCAGAGTCGAAATACCCTCGCACACTGCCTTTTTCATTTCCTGATGAACAAGAGCCACGATAGAACCCGCATGGCGCATTAACTTCAATTCTTCACGTGATTTTTTGGTAATCAATTTATTTTCCTAGTCCTCTTCGCAAACGATTTCTTTAATACTCTGCCAAACATCGCCTATTGGAGCGTCTGCATTAATTTCTTCCAGAATGCCTTCATTATCAAAGTATTCAAGCAGCGGTTTTGTTTCTTTTTCATATGTCTCAAAACGCAGTTTGGCGGTTTCTTCGTTATCGTCTTTTCTCTGAATCAATTGTGTATCGCAGATATCACAGTAGTTCATAAGCTTGGGAGGCGAACTCAAAAGATTATATATCATACCGCATTTAGGGCAAGAGCGTCTGTTCACGAGTCTTTTCACCAGAACATCATTTGCAATATCAAAATATATTGCAACAGCATGGTCTTTTAAATTAAAGTTTGTAACTTCTTTTAAAATATCCTTAAGCGCATCCGCCTGTTCAACCGAGCGGGGAAAGCCGTCCAGAATAAAGCCGTCCCTGCAGTCGTCCTTTTTAATTCTGTCTTTTATAACATTTTGCACAACTTCAATCGGTACAAGCTGACCTTTGTCTATATAGCTTTTAGCTTCTATACCAAAGGGGGTATTATCCTGAATATTTTTTCTTAAAAGAGAACCCGTATCGATGTGCGGAATATCAAGCTTTTGTGAAAGTCTTGATGTTTGTGTGCCCTTGCCGCACCCGGGAGGACCTAAAAATATAAATACTTTTTTCATTTTATCTATCCTTACTGCTGCAGAAAACTTTCATAATTCTTTGCCAGCATATGCGTTTTAATCTGGTTAATAAAATCAAGCGCAACACCGACCATGATGATAAGAGAAGTTGCACCTAAACCCTGCATTGTGGTTATGTTTGTAATCTTACTTGCAACGGTAGGCACAAGGGCAATGATACCCAGTGATATTGCACCTATAAAAATTGTCCTGCTTAAAATTTCATCCAGCTTATCTGCCGTAGGCTTGCCCGGTTTAACACCAGGGATTGCGGAACCGTATTTTTTAAGGTTATTTGCAATTTCCTTAGGCTGCATGCTGGGAATAATTGAAGCATAAAAGAATGTCAAAGCCACAATCAAAAGGAAGTATATTACATAGTAACTGAGAGATGACGGGCTTAAAAACAAACTCATCTGTTCAAAAATATTTCTCACAATACCCTCGGGCATTTTCATCTGCTGCACAAAACTCAGAATGGTCGCGGGGAAAAGAAGTATTGCTACCGCAAAGATAATGGGCATAACACCGCCGGGGTTGAGTTTAAAAGGAATATTCGTATTGGCTCCGCCGTAGACTTTGTTTCCCACCTGTCGTCTTGCACTTACGATGGGGACTTTTCTTACCGCATCCTGAAATATTATGATAAAGATTATAGTTGCAACAAAGATTGCGAGCAGCCCCACAAGACCGAGCTGCAAAGCACCGTCCTGAGATACGAGAGTTGCCGTTCTTGAGGCATAGAGCGGAATACCCGAGATAATACCTATAAAGATAATGAGCGAGCCGCCGTTACCTACACCTTTTTCCGTAATGAGTTCGGCAAGCCACATTACAAACACCGAACCTGCCGTAAGTGCGGCCATTGAACCGAGGAAAAAGAGTACGGGGTGTACAGTATGCATTATAGAGTTTGGAAGCTTCGATAGAATCGTTACAAACACAAACGATTGAAACAGCGCGAGCACAACCGTAAACTGCCTTGTAAGCTGCTGGATTTTACGTCTGCCCGCTTCTCCTTCTTCCTTTTGAAGTTTTTCAAGATAGGGTATAATTACCGCAAGAAGCTGCATAATAATAGATGCGGTAATATAAGGCCCGATACCGAGGGCAAAGATTGAAACCTTACCCAGAGCACCGCCTGAGAACAGGTCAAGAAAACCTATCATATTGTTCCCTGCCGCCATTGCCTGAAATACTTCGTTATTAATACCGTAAATCGGTAATTGAGCGCCGAATCTGAACAGAGCGATTATTGCAAAAGTGAAAATCAGCTTCTGCTTTAAACCGCTTGCTCTGAGATTGGACATTAAACTCTCCAGCATCTGCTGGCTGTTTGCTTGCTGTTGCATTAAACTAATTCAACCTTTCCGCCTGCTTTTTCAATTTTTTCTTTTGCAGAAGGTGTAAAGTATGTAGCTTTAACCGTAACTGCTTTTTTAAGTTCGCCGTTGCCGAGTACTCTTAATACTACGCAAGAAGGGTGAGCTTTTTTGTTTTCGATTAAGTAATTTAAATCTACCGTATCAACATTGATTGCTTCTAAATCGGCAACGTTAATTTCAGCCGTTTTAAGAGCGAATCTGTTTTTAAAGCCTTTTAATTTGGGCATTTGACGGTATGAGGGCATTTGTCCGCCTTCAAAACCTCTTTTTGAGCTTCTGCCGGATCTTTGACCTTCGCCGTTATGTCCGCGGCAAGATGTTTTACCATGACCTGAAGAACGTCCGCGGCCTACTCTTTTAGATTTAGTTACCGAACCTTCGGCGGGTTTTAAATCTTCTAATGTTATCATTTATTTACCTTTACTTTCTATTCTACTACCTGTACCAAGTGAGGGATTTTGTTAACCATGCCCATAATTGTAGCACTCGGGCTGTGTTCAACGATTTGATTTGTTTTTGTTAATCCGAGCGCACGAACAATTTTAACATGTTTTTCGGGTGCGCCAATAGTACTTTTTACCAATTGTATTTTTATTTTTTCGTCTTTTTTAGCCATTTTTCAGATACCTTCCTTAACCTAACATTTTCTTCATATCAATGCCTCTGGAGCGGGCAACATCAGAGAATGACCTTAAGCTCTTGAGAGCGTCCAGCGTAGCATTTGCAGCGTTAAGCGGAGACTTTGAACCGAGTGATTTTGAAAGGATGTTTTCAATACCCGATAATTCAAGCACTGCACGAACCGCACCGCCCGCGATAACACCGGTACCTTGAGAAGCGGGTTTTAATACAACCGAACCCGCGCCGGAGCGGCCTGTTACCATATGAGGGATTGTTGTTTTGAAAATAGGTACGGTAATAAGGTTTTTTCTGGCATCCGCAACCGCTTTTTGAATAGCAATAATAACTTCTGCGGCTTTTGCCACGCCCATACCTACCTGACCTTTTTTGTTTCCGACAATAACAATTGCTCTGAAACTTAATTTCTTACCGCCTTTTACAACTTTTGTAACACGGCGGATTTGTACAACCTGTTCTTTCCATTCGGATTCTACGGGTTCAACCGTTTCGATTTTTCTTCTTCTCTGGCCTCTTCTTTGAGGTTTAAGTTGTTGAACTTCTTCCTGTACTTCAGCTGCTTTTTCTTCAACAGCGGCTTGAGCGTCGTCAGCAGCTGCAACTTCTTCGGTTACTTCGCTTACAACTTCTTCTACCGCTTCATTTTGAACTGTTTCTTTTTCTTCCACGTTTTATACCTTTCAAATTACGTTATATTATTACCTTTATTTATTTCCCTTAAAAATTTAAAAACAGCAAAACAAACCCGATATGAGGGAATATTTTTGCTATTTGGATGTTGGGATTTTTCTGACAATATCTATAATACATGCTGATATTTTTTTTGCAACTATCTTACTTTGTTTTCATTCCCGTCTATAAGTCTTTTTATGTTTTCTCTGTGAAGATAAACAATATACACCGCAGCAAGTGCACAGTAGGCGACATATGCAGCGGGGGCATTGAGAAAATACATTATAAAAGGCGATAAAACAAGAGCAACAATTGACCCCAGAGAAACATAGCGGCTTATGTATGTAACAGCACCCCAGATAAGCGCTATTATAAGGCCTGCAAGCGGGGAAAGCGCAAGTATGGTGCCGACACCCGAGGCTACTGACTTTCCGCCTTTAAAGCCCAAAAACACAGGTTTTGAGTGGCCGACAATTACAAAAACGGCGCAGGCAACAGCATAGATACCATACGGGTCAAGCAGCATGCCTGCCGATAAAAAATATTTTGAAATCAAAACAGGAAGTGCGCCCTTAAGGGCATCAAGCAGCATAACGATAAAAAACCATTTTTTACCGAGCACCCTTTTGACATTAGTTGCACCCGTTGAGCCTGAGCCTACCTGTCTTATATCCTGTCCCGTTTTAAGTTTTACAATTATATAGCCTGTCGGAATTGAGCCGATTAAATAAGCCAGAATGCAGAATCCTGCAAGAAATTTTAAAGATTCCATTGAGTAAAATGTCAAAAAAGCATTTAATATAAACTCCATTATTTATCTCCTTTTTGTCTGAATGAAATTCTTATCGGAACTCCGAAAAATCCGAAAGAATCGCGCAGTTTTTTAAGCAAATATCTTTTATAAGAGTCTTTTACCAGATCTTTGTTATTTATAAACAAAACAAACGTGGGCGGTTTTGTTTTGGGCTGTGTTGTATAATAGACCCTCAGCATTTTTCCTTTTATGGATACGGGCGGATTCAGCGCGAATGCTTCATTTATAACCTTATTTAAAAGCCCCGTGGAAATCCTTTTGGCGCGTTCAAATGCCACTTCGCGCGCGGTTTCAAAAATCAAATGCAGCCTTTGTCCCGTTTTTGCACTTACAAAAAGTTTTTTTGCATAATTTAAAAAAGGCGCGTCTTTTTCAACTTCGCTTTCATAAGTATGTGTCTGCACACCTTTTTTTAAATCCCATTTATTAAAAGCCAGAATCAAGCCGCAGCCTGCTTCTTCCGCTATCTGGGCAATTTTTTTATCCTGATCGGTAAGCCCTTCCTGTGAATCTACGACAAGAAGCGCCACATCAGCCTCGCGAATGGCGCGTATGGCTCTGTCTACCGCAAAAGCTTCCACTCCGTAGTCTACTTTGGATTTTTTCCTGATTCCCGCAGTATCAACAAGAATATATTCCTGATTATCGTAAGTAATTTTTGAGTTTATACTGTCGCGCGTGGTGCCTGAAACATCACTCACAATGGCGCGCTGTTCGTTTAAAAGGTTGTTTAAAATCGAGCTTTTACCCGCATTGGGCTTGCCGACAATTGCAATTTTTATTGTTTCCTGCTCATCCTCAAGACTTTTTTGAGGCTCGATATCTTTTACTATTTCATCAAGAAGGTCGCCCACACCCCCGCAGCCATGCAGTGCCGTTATAGAGCGCGGCTCGCCGAAACCCAGAGCGTAAAATTCACTCACATCGTCTTTTTGGGCATTTGAATCCACTTTATTTGCAACAAGAATTACTTCTTTTTTTGATTTTCTTAAAATATTTGCAATATCATAATCATAAGGACTTAAACCCCCTTTGGCATCTACGAGAAATATTATCGTATCAGCCTCTTCAACGGCAAGTTTTGCCTGCGAGAGAATATTATTTACAAACTCGTCGTCATCGTTTGTAATTATCCCGCCGGTATCGATTATTGTAAAGTTCCGCCCCTGCCAGCTTGCGTCAAAATATATCCGATCGCGCGTAACACCGGGCATATCATCCACAATTGACTTTCTTGCCCCGACAATACGGTTGACAAGAGTGGATTTGCCGACATTTGGACGCCCTACTATTGCTACTGTTTTTTCATTCATAAAACAAATTATAAAACAAACATCTCTTAAAAAAATATAAAGATAATATAAAAATTTACATTTAGGGCTTGACATGTCTTTTTTACAATTATAGAATAATAATCCGTTAAAGGCACAAACCGATGTAGTTAACAACTTTTCGGGACGTGAGGAAGGTCAGGGATATAATGATTAAACCCATTCAGGCAATAGCCTCTAAAACACAATGCTCAAAACCTGTCTCATTCGGTGCTGCAGGCAAATACCAGAGCGCAATGAACAGATTTGAAAAAGGTGAAAAACTCAACATCAACTGCTGCGGCGGACGCGAATTAAGCGTCAACGGGCAAAAACTTGATGTATTGGCCTAACCGAAGTAAATAACAACAACCCTTTTATAAACACAGAGTACAACCCCTCTGTGTTTTTATTTTTTATGTTAGAATTGTATTATGTTCACAGGACTTATTGAAGAAATCGGAACGGTTGAATCAATATCAAAAAAAGACGGCGGAAAGGTATTTGAAATATCCGCCGCATTTTGCGATGAATTAAAAATCAAAGAATCCGTTGCCCTAAACGGCGCATGCCAGTCAGTAATAAATAAAACAAAAAACACATTCAGTGTCTTTTCAATGCGCGAGAGTCTGTCGCGCACAAATCTTGACTCTCTAAAAGAGGGCGACAGGGTTAATCTTGAGCGTGCAATGCTTATAAATTCAAGGCTTGACGGGCATATCGTACAGGGGCATATTGACGGGTGCGCAAAATTTAAAGGCTTCAGGGAAGAAGGCGGAGCAAGGATTTTTGAATTTGAATACGATACAAAATATTTAATAGAAAAAGGCTCAATTGCACTAAACGGAATAAGTCTTACAATTTGCACCCTGAGAGAAAATTCTTTTTGCGTCGGGGTTATCCCGCAGACATTTGAGTGTACCAACTTAAAATATTTAAAAAGCGGTGATTTTGTAAACATTGAAATTGACATATTTGCAAAATATATTGAAAAATTTTTGTCAGCAAAAGATAATAAAATAAGCAGATTAAGCGAAGAATTTTTAAAAGAAAACGGCTTTTAAAAACACAAACACCAGGGGGTATTTAATGAGTGAAATAATTTTTAACACCATAGAAGAAGCTATTGAAGACTTTAAAAACGGCAAAGGTGTTATTGTTGCCGATGATGAGGACAGAGAAAACGAAGGCGACCTTTTGTTTCCGGCTTCTTTTGTAACCCCTGAGGTTATTAACTTTATGGCAAAAGAGTGCAGAGGGCTTATTTGTCTTGCACTGGATAAAGAGCGTGCCGAAAAAACAGGTATAAGCCCTATGGTTGAGCATAATACCGACGTTAAAGGCACAAATTTTACACAAAGCGTAGATGCCGACCCCAAATACGGCGTCACTACAGGTATCAGCGCATACGACAGAGCAAAGACGATTCAGGTTATACTTGATGAAAATACAAAGCCCGAGGATTTAAGGCGACCCGGACACATTTTCCCGATTATCGCAAGAGAAGGCGGGGTTCTTAAGCGCACGGGGCACACCGAAGCCGGTGTGGATTTAGCCCGCCTTGCGGGACTAAAAAGAGCCGCCGTTATGTGTGAAATTATGAAAGAAGACGGCACAATGGCGCGCCGCGACGACCTTGTAGAGTTTGCAAAAAAACACGGATTAAAATTTATAACCGTAGCGCAGCTTATAGAGTACCGCCTCAAGGAAGAAAGGTTTGTAAAACGTGAGATCAAAACCACACTGCCCACGCTTTTCGGCGAGTTTGAAATTTACGGCTATATAGATGAACTTACACAAAAAGAGCATGTGGCACTTGTAAAAGATGACGGCTCGGATAAAACTCCTCTTGTCAGAATGCATTCCTGCTGCCTTACGGGAGATGTTTTTCACAGCCTGAAATGCGACTGCAACCAGCAGCTGCACTCATCTTTAACTATGATTAACGAATACGGAAAAGGCGCGCTTGTGTATATTTTAGACCATGAAGGGCGCGGCATAGGTCTTGTCAACAAGCTTAAAGCCTATGCACTTCAGGATAAAGGGCAGGATACAATAGAAGCCAACATTTCGCTCGGCTTTAAAAGCGATATGCGAAACTACGGCACAGGCGCGCAGATTTTATATGACCTGGGATATAAAAAAATAAAACTCATAACAAACAACCCTACAAAAATAATAGCGCTCAAGGGTTACGGAATAGAAATAGAAGAAAGAATTGCAATAACTCCTGATATCAATAAATTTAACGAGCGCTACATTATGACAAAGAAAGAAAAAATGCACCATTTGATATCGGAATGCCAGTGTGATATAATTGCAGCAAATTAATTAAGGAAAGTTCGGAATGTATCAAACCCGTGTGTTAAGTGAAAATTATTTTAAAATTTTTGCAGGAGTGTATAATAACTTCAGGTCAAAATGCGCCTCCGACTATAAGTTTGAAATAGAGCCTCTTAATTATGACGAGTTTATCGAATACTTTAATAAAAAACTCATAAACTGCATTATTTTACTGGAAGATGACATTCCGACGGGTTTTCTTGCTTATTCCTGCGCATCCTCAGACGTTATCGAACTTTTCTTGATTCATATTCTGGGCAGCGAAAATATTGACGAAAAACGCGACGCGCTTATGGAAAACTTTATGCTTGAAACCACACAAAGGCGTAAACAGGCGCTTGTAAGCTATCCCATGCTCGGTGTGCAGACGGATTATCGCGACAGAGCCGCAAACTTCGGTTTCAAGTTTATCGATTTAGGTGTGATGGTCTTTGATATAAACAATAAAAGACTTATAAAAGAAATCGAACAGCTTAATTTATACTCTATCCCCATAGGGTATAAAATCGTCCCCTACAGCGACATATACTCGGATGAGCTTGCAGGAGTCATTTTAAAGAGTTTTGATGAATCCTCCGACATTAACTTTGATGTCAGATTCGGCTCTATTGAAGGCTGCAGGGATATTGTAGAAAAAATAACAAAGTCAGTATACGGCAGATTTTTGTCGCACTCTTCAAAAGTTTTATTACATGAAAACAAACTTATCGGCTTTTGCCTGTCAAATGTGACGGGCGACAGTATAGGCAACATTCCGCTTGTGGGAATTTTAAAGGAACACCGCGGCATGGGGCTGTCTAAACTGCTATTAAAATCAGTAGTCGGCGATGTTGTTAAACTGAACCAGTCAGGGCTTGTCACGTTGAGTGAAATCAATGCAAGTGTTGACCTTGACAACTCTCATGCTGTTAAAATGTACGAAGACGCCGGGTTTACCCGATCGTACAGCTACCCTCAGGCATATTTGCCAAAAAGTGTTGACAGTAGTTTAGCTTTATAGAAGGAAGAAAAAATGAAAGACAAAGATTTTTTAATGATTCCGGGCCCTACACCGGTTCCCGAGAGCGTGCTTTTAGCTATGGCAAAACACCCCATCGGCCACAGAAGCGGCGAGTTTTCAAAAGTTGTAAGAAGAGTTGAAGAAAACTTAAAATGGGTTTTTCAAACAAAATTTGACGTACATATCTATACCGCCTCAGGCACGGGTGCTATGGAATCTGCCATATCAAACCTTGTAAATGCGGGAGATAAGGTTTTATCGCTTGTCATCGGCAACTTTGGCGCACGCTGGGCAAAAATCGCCGAATCGCACGGCGCGGTTGTACAAAAACTTGAAGTTCCCTACGGTAAAGCTATTGACCCCGTTGAACTCAAAAAAGTTCTAGACGCCGACACAAACAAGGAGATAAAAGTTGTAACACTCACTCACAATGAAACTTCAACAGGTGTTACAAACCCTGTCAAAGAACTTGCAAAAATCATCCGCGAACACGGCGCCGTTTCGGTTGTGGACGGCATTACATCCATAGGCGCAATTGACTGCAAAATGGATGAATGGGGCATAGATGTTCTTATTTCAGGCTCTCAAAAAGGCTTTATGATTCCCCCGGGACTTGCATTCCTTGTTGCAAACGACAGAGCCTGGGAACTTCATAAACAGTGCAAATACCCCGGTTTCTACTTCAGATGGGACGATTACAAAAAGAATCTTGAAAAAGACACCACCCCCTGGACTCCCGCGGTAAATCTCTTCATAGCGCTTGATAAAGCCCTTGAAATGATGAAAGAAGAGGGTCTTGATAATATTTTTGCACGCCACAAACATAACGCACAGCTTTTAAGAAAAGGTATTAAAGATATGGGTCTTAAGCTTTTTGTCGAGGATGAAACAATTGCAAGCTGGGCAATAACCTCAGTCCTTCCGCCCGAAGGCGTGAGCGTTCCCGATATCAGAAAAACACTCAAGGAAGATTACAACATCGTTGTTGCCAACGGACAAAACGACCTTAAAGATAAAATCTTCAGAATGGGCACACTCGGCTTTGTATCCGAACGCGACGTTTTAACGGCGCTTGCAAGCCTTAAGGCAACCATAGAAAAACTCAAAAAATAAGGAACAGACAAAATGGCAAAAGTTTTAATTACTGATAAAATCAACGAAGCAGCCGTGAAAATTGTTGAAAAAGCGGCGGCTGTCGATAATCTTCCCACAATGGAAGAAGATGAACTATGCAAAATAATCGGCGAATATGACGCGCTTCTGGTCAGAAGCCAGACAAAAGTTACCGCCAAAATCATTGAAGCGGGTAAAAACCTCAAAATAATCGGCCGCGCAGGCGTTGGCGTCGACAACATCGACCTTGATGCCGCCACATCGCACGGCATTATAGTTGTAAACTCGCCTGACGGCAACACAAACGCAGCGGCGGAGCACACCGTTGCGATGATGCTTTCTATGGCACGCAACATCCCTGAAGCCGTAAAATCCGTTAAAGAAGGCAAATGGGAGCGCTCAAAATTCACAGGTGTCGAGGTTTTTGGCAAAACCCTGGGTATTATAGGACTCGGTAAAATCGGACACCATGTGGCGGAAGTTGCACTGGCGCTGGGTATGAAAATCATTGTATTTGACCCTTATACATCACGCGAAGCGGTCGAGAATATGGGTGCAAAATACATTGAGCACCTTGATGATTTCTGGGGCGAATGCGACTTTATAACCGTTCATACACCTAAAACCAAAGAAACAACATCGCTTATCAATAAAAACACCATAAACAGAATGAAAAAAGGTGTCAGAATAGTTAACTGCGCGCGCGGCGGAATAATTGACGAAGCAGCGCTGAAAGAAGCACTTGAATCCGGTCAGGTAGCCTCATGCGCGCTCGATGTATATGAAGATGAAAAAAATATACAAAATAATATTCTCTTGGGTTTCGGCAAAAATGTCGTGCTTACCCCGCACCTCGGCGCAAGCACGGACGAGGCGCAGGTCAATGTCGCCCTTGATGTTGCACGGCAGGTCGTATCGGTGCTCACGGGCGGTGATGCTACAAGCGCAGTCAACATTCCGTCTTTAAAACCGCAAAAACTGGAGCCTGTTAAGGACTATATGTCAATTTCCGAAAACATTGCACAGATGGCTTCGCAGATATCCAAAGGAAATTTAAAATCCATTGAAATAGAAGTCAAAGGAACACTTGCAAACCTTGACACTTCGCCTCTTGAAACGGCTATTTTAAAAGGTGTGCTCTCAAGCAACCTTGTAGGTGTAAATTATGTCAACGCACCGCTTCTGGCTAAAAAGCGCGGTATTGAAATTTCAACCAAAAAATCCCAGCAGTCAACAGACTACATAGGTTCAATCTCCGTAACTCTAAACACGGATACCGGCTGCACAAGCGTTTCCGGCGCTTTGATTGCAAAACACATTAAAAGAATTGTTAAAATTAACGATTACAATACATCAATCAAGCCCGAAAAACACATGCTCCTTGTACCGCATGAAAACAAACCCGGTATGATTGCTTCCGTTGCAACGGTATTAGGCGATGACGGCGTGAATATTTCACGCATGCAGGTTGCACAAAAATCATACGAAAAAGGTCAGGCAAGGTGTGACGAAAAGAGTATTATGATTATTAACACCGATGATACGGTAGAACAAAATACTCTGGATAAAATCGCCAAAATAAACGGCATTGACGAACCATGCTATATTAAACTCAATATATAAGTTAACAAAACTTAACAATTTGAAAAATCCTGTCAATTTTTAAAGACAGGATTTTTTTATTTATACATAGGAAGTTTAGGTTTATAGAAGGAAGGTTTTATTATGTCATTGAATGGTATTACAGGTTACAACAATTATTCGTATTCAAATCCCTACGCGGTAAATAACACTTACGCAAATGCATACTCCAACGCAGGAACTACCGCTTTTCAAGGCTATGACCCGACAGCAATGTATAGCACAACCGCAACAGCCGAAAAAGAAGACAGCGGCAGCCCTCTTTTAGCCATCGGCGCAGGCATAGCCGCAATCGGCACAGCAATTTATGCGGTTAAAAAAGGTAAGAAATTAAATCTTGCAAACCTGACGGATGACGCCGCAAAACAAGCCGATAATTTAAAAGGTGCCAAAGGCTTATGGAACAACTTCACGACAGGTGTTAAATCAATATTCACAAAAACAGGACGCGAAGCGTCAAAAGCCTTGAAGGCAAACGGCTTGATGGATGATATAACAAAACAAATAACAGAAGACGCATCCAAATTAGATACCGCAAAAGTAAAAGAATTAATTGAACAACAAGTTAAACTTGCAAACCCTGAAAAATCCGGCGATGAACTGCAAAAATTAATTGACGAAGCGGCAGGCAAAATCATAAACAAGGATGGCAAAATAGATACAGAAGCCCTTCAGAAAGCAATCAAAGAATATCAGGAAAACAATACCAAAAGCATTAAAGCCTTTTTTACAAAAAGCGAAGATTTAAGTACGACTAATGTCGAAAATAAAGCTAAAGCATCAGTAGCAAATACGGTACCAATAAAGGCGGAAGATGAAATCCTGAAAGATAAATACGGCAGCAATATGTCAGAAATAGCATATTTTCATTCATTATAATTAAATAATTCAAAATTTCCCCCGGGCACTTCCTCGGGGGAAATTTTTATGTTATAATAAGCGCAGTTAGGTTGTTCATTGTAAAGTTATGTAACAAAATATGTTCCTGTAATGTCCATGATAGCAATTTAAAAAAATCATATGCATTATAGTTGCAGAAGGCAAGTTGATAATAATATTCGGAAAGGGAATTTTATATGCAAGTGAACGGTATCAATTCTTTCTCAAATGCACAGGCTTTTCGCGGTGCGGAAGAAGGGGAAGGTAAAAAAATTAACAAAGGCGCAATTGCAGCAGGCGTTATAGGTGCAGCAGCAATAGCAGGAACAGTTGCAGCAGGTCTGCATGGCAAAAAAGTTTTTGTAGGCCCTCCTGAAGCAGAAGCAAACAAATTCAAAGATGTTGTCAAATATGTTAAAGCAGGCTACAGTGATGCCTGGGCTAAAGTCCGCGAAAATGGACATGAAATTCTTGAATCCATCCAAAAAAGATTTAAAGGAAAAGGCAGCGAAGGAGCTGAACAAGCAGCAGGCGAAGGAGCTGAAGTTGCGCAGCAAGCAGCTGAAAAAGCAGCTGAAAAACTTGCCCAATAGTTTATTAATATTATTTATAAAAAACCCGCTCTACACCATAGAGCGGGTTTTTTGCACTCCGTTTTGCAAATAAAATATTAAATAATATAATAAAGTTAATGATTAACGTTAAAAAAACATTGTTCTATCAGGGTTTAAACCTGCTCTGGTCTGAAATAAAAGAGTTTTTAATCACCCTTGGCAACATAGGCAAGGATTTTTTGCGTGTTATTAAAACAATGACGGTGCTAAAAGTCGACAGAAGTGCACTGATAGAGCAGTGCTCGCGCTTTTCTGTAGATTCTCTTCCCATAACACTTACAATCGTTGCAATGACTTCAATAATCATTGCCATGCAAATAGCACCGGAACTTGCAAAACAGGGCGCAGGCAATTATGTCGGCTCACTTAGCGCTCTTGTTATGGTGCGCGAACTCTCAGCCATCATGTCAGGCTTTGCAATAATTTCCATGATAGGTTCATCATACGCTTCTGAAATCGCTTCCATGGCGGTAACGGAGCAAATAAGCGCCATGAGGGTGCTGCATGTTGACCCTGTTGAATATCTTATTGTCCCGAGATTCCTGTCAGGTGTGATTATGATGCCTTTTGTGGTTATTGTATCCACATTCTGCGGGCTTTTTTGCGCAGCGGTGATTTCAAATATGACAGCGGAGATAACCTATTTAAACTTTATAAACTCAATGTGGCACGGTCTTTTTGTAAAAGATATTTTTGTCGCACTGCTAAAATCTTCCTTTTTTGGAGGTACAATAGCACTTATAAGCTGCTCCTGCGGCTACTCCACGCGCGGCGGCGCGCTTGAAGTCGGCACTTCAACCACTCGCGCGGTCGTATGGTCGTTTGTCGCAATTGCAGTCTGGGACTATATTTTTGCGTCGGTATTTTATCTGTAGGACAAAAATGGGCATAGAAGTCAAAAACCTGACAAAAGAATTTAACGATAAAAAAGTCTTGAACAACATAAATTTCAAAGTTGAAGACGGCGAAACTCTGGGTGTCGTGGGTTTCTCGGGAAGCGGCAAGAGTACGCTTTTAAAGATTATCTGCGGACTTTTATACCCCAACTCGGGCGAGATAATCACAACACCATCCGACGCTGATATTGCCATGACTTTTCAGTACAGCGCCCTTTTTGATTTCCTCACGGTTTTTGAAAATATAGCTTTTCCGCTTACGGAAAGAAAAGAGTTCAGAGGGAAATACACAAAAAGCGAACTTAGGGAAATCGTGGCTCAAAAACTTAAAATAGTAGGCTTGCAGGGGATAGAAAACAAATATCCCTCGGAACTTTCAGGCGGCATGCAAAAACGCGTCGGCTTTGCACGCGCAATTGTAACAAACCCTAAAATCATCCTCTACGACGAGCCGACGGCAGGCTTAGACCCTGTATCATCCACACTTATTGAAAACTACATTGTAGAGCTAAAAAAAGAACTCAACGCAAGCTGTCTTGTGGTTACGCACCAGCTGTCAACCATAAAGCGCGCAACAGACAAGGCTATTATGCTGTATGAAGGCGAAATTGTCTATCAAGGCTCAACAAAAGAGCTTTTAGAGGGCAAAAACCCCTACACCCACCAATTTGTAACCGCTTCCATAAAGGGGCCAATGCAAATTAAGTCACTGTAACATTTTTTATGTATAATAATAAAATAAATCGGAAAGTATTATGGAACCTAAGAAAACATCATCATCACTAAAAGTCGGAATCTTGACACTGAGCGCCATATTCATTCTTATATTCACGGTTTTGTGGATTAAGGGAAGAAGCTTATCCTCAGGCGAGAGAATAGATGTCGTCTTTAAAGATATAAACGGCATGCGCGCAGGCTCGGGCGTTCAGATGATGGGGTTAAGAATAGGGCAGGTAGAGGAAATCACACCCGTTATAAACGGAAAAGACAGCTATATAAAATTAAGGTTTGTAATCACCGAAAAGGATGTAGAAATTCCTCCCGCTTCAAAAATTTCAATACAACAGTCGGGTCTTATAGGCGAGCAGTTCCTTGAAATCACCCCGCCCGAGATTCAGACCGTCTTTGTAGAAACCCTTAAAAGCACAACTATGATTAAAAAAGGGCAGAATATTTTTATGGAACTGTCCGATAAAATGTATAAAATCGGCTATGTTGAAGAATGCACCGTTTTACCCACAAGCCAGATTCCTTTTGATTTAAAAAATAAAATTCACACAAGAAACACTTTAAGAATAAAATATACAATCACTATGCCCGGGTTGATTTTGGATAATGACAGTCTGGGGGCTAAAATAGAAAACAATGAACTTATTTTCTATGAACTCAACGGCGAAAAACTCTACGCACCCGATCAGAGCCTGAAATATACCGTGGTAGAACCTATGCGCATAAGCGACTTTATGGAAATAAACTACAAAGCTTCAAAATCCCTTAACGAAACAAATGAAAAAATATCCGAAATCCTCTCCGATGAAATGGTAAGCGAGCTTAAAGACAGCATTAAGAACATAAACGAACTGACTCTTGCCGCTTCAACCACGCTTGATAAGGCACAGCTTCTGATAGAATCATCAAAAGACGAGCTTGAAGAGGTCTTGAGCCAGTCAAATAAACTCATTTCAAAACTCATTGTTTTAACCGACAGTGTAAACGAAATCGCAACGGATAAAGATTTAAAAGAATCCATAACCACAACCGCAAAATCGGTAGGCGAACTGTCCAAAAACGTAAATACTCTGCTTGAGGACAAAAAGACAAAAGAAATTGTTACCAACTTGAATGAAATTTCAAGAAACCTTGCAGATATTTCATCTTATATGAACGAATTCACAAAAGATGACAAACTCAAAAAAGACATATCAGGCACGGTTTCAAATATAAATAAAATTTCATCAAACATAAACAAAACTCTTAATAACCTGAACAATCTTGATCCGAATCAAAAAGCAAATATGGACTGCATTATCTCGGATACTGTCGTAATATCAAGGAATTTAAGGCAATTCTCGGAAAAACTTAACAAACGTTTTCTGCTCTTTAGACTGATGTTTTAAATATGGAAAATTTAAAAGTTCTTATAAATAAATATCATTACCAGAAAAGACCGACATTGTCCTGCGTTTTCTTTTGGCTTGCGGCGTTTATTCCCTCTCTGTTTTATTTTGCCGTAATTTCCGCAAAAAACCTGCTCCACACTCTTAATATTTTAAAAGGAAAAAAAGTAAAGCCTTATGTCATCTGCGTGGGTAACCTCACAACAGGCGGAGCAGGCAAAACACCCATAGTGTGTGAAATTGCAAACTACAGCGCAAACGAATTAAACAAAAAAACCGCAATAATCTCGCGCGGATACGGCTCAAAATTTGATAACAGCAAAGTAAATGTTATAAAAGATAAAAACGGAACTTACTTTGATGACGGCACCATATGTGCCGATGAACCGCTTTTAATTGCCAAAAATACAAAAAACTGCGTTGTGCTTGTCTGTAAAGACAGGGTAAAAGCGGCAGAATACGCACATAAAAACTACGGGTGCGAAGTTGTGGTTTTAGATGACGGATTTTCAAACAGAAAAATAAAAAAAGATTTCAGTGTGCTTGTTGTCGATTCAAAAAAAATGTTCGGCAACGGTTTTGTACTGCCCCTCGGCCCCCTAAGAGAACCCCCGAGCCGCATGAGGCAGGCAGATTATATCATTGTGTCAAACAAAAATGATAAAAACGCACAGGAAGCGTTAAATAAAATTTCAAAAAAAGCCTGTACGGAAAAAATTTCATCCTGCAGCTTTGTATGCGGCAGTTTTTATAACATAAAAAACTCCCTTGAAATAATCCCGGCAGGCGAAAAAGCTTCCGCCTTCTGCGCCATAGGCCAGCCGCAGCAGTTTTATGATTATCTGCGCGAAAGTTTTGATATAGTATTTGAAAAAACATTCGCCGACCACCACGCATACAATCAAAATGATATCAATTTAATAACAAAAAAATCTCTTGATAACGGCGCAAAATATGCAGTTACAACGCAAAAAGACGAAGTAAAAATAAAGAATCTTATTAAAAGCGAAAACAAAATTAATTTTATAACTCTCAAACTAAAGGCACACTTTAGCGACAGGGGGTTGTTTTGGGCAATAGAAAAAGGAATCAAAAATGCGGCTCAGTGAAATTTATAACGGCAAAAACGCACCTGTATTTTCTTTTGAAGTTTTTCCTCCAAAAGGAGAAAATCCGGACAAAAAAATGGAAAATCTGTTTTGCGAACTAAAAACACTGGCGGAACAGAAACCCGCCTTAATATCTGTAACCTACGGTGCGGGCGGCTCAAACAGAGATACCTCGCTTGAAATTATAAAAGAACTTAATAACCGCCTCAAGCAGCCCGTTATGCCGCATTTCACCTGTGTATGCTCAAGCAGGGAATATATTAAAAAATACATAGAAGAAATTGAGAGCCTCGGAATTTTAAATATTTTGGCACTCAGAGGGGATGAACCGCAGGATATTGATGTATGCTACAGAGATTTTAAAAGCGCGCTTGAACTTATAGAATACCTGAAAAACTTCTCGGAACTTGAATTCTCTGTTGCCGCATACCCTGAAAAACACCCTAAAGCCCAAAGTCTTGAAGATGATATAGACGTTTTAAAAAAGAAATGCGACCTTGGCGCAAAAGTTGCCTTTACACAACTTTTCTTTAAAAATGAGAATTATTATAAGTTTTTTGACAAATGTATTAAAAAAGGCATAGACATTCCCATAATCCCCGGGGTACTGCCTGTCGCAAGCTTTTCGCAATTAAGCAGAATAGTTGAGCTTTCAGGGACGCAAATTGAAACAAAAACCGTTGAATACTTTGAAAAATATAAAGATTCAAAAGAAGATACAATAAAAGCAGGTATTGACTTTGCCTCCGGACAATGTCAAAAACTGCTTGAATTCGGCGCAGAGGGTATACATTTTTACACTCTTAATAAAGCACTCAGCTCTTGCGAGGTCATAAAAAACATTACTTCGTAATCTCCACAAGGCAGTCAAGCGCCCGTATAATTATTATTTTATTATTTTCAAAAACTTTTGAGCCGATTGAAACAGAGGCATATTTGTCATTTAAAGCAAGGAACCTGTGCGCCTTTATGTCTATTTTTCTGTTGTTTAACCTGAAAATCGGCATATACCACGGTCTTAGCGCCCTTATATGATTATGAATATCTTTTTTTGATTTTCTTAAATCAACAATTGTATCTTTAAATTCAATCTGTTTTTCATAAGTTGCGCGGCTCTCATCCTGTTTTTGCGGCACGATTTCCCCGCGCTCGAGTTTATTTAAAAGCTCTCCCGCAAGCCCCTGGGCAAACTTTGAACATCTGTTTCTTAAATCTCCGGCGGTCATATCATCATCAATCGTAACCGCCTCCTGCAAAAGTATATCCCCGCAGTCAAATTTTTCATTTACATAGTGAAATGTAACACCCGTTAAATCTTCACCTGAAAATATCGCCTGAAAATAAGGGTTTGCGCCCCTGTGGCGCGGCAGCAAAGACGGGTGGCAATTTATGCAGCCGAGTTTAGGAAGCGATGCAATATCCGCTCTGATACGCTCCGCCCATGAACCCACAAGAATCACATCGGGCTCAAGTTTTTTAAATTCCTTCACAAATTCTTCCGAATTAATTGAAGGAGCCTTTATATCATACACCCCGAAAGCCTTGAGCAGAGAATAATCATGACTCGGTGCAAAAATATCTTTCAAAAACAGGGTAAATTTTGAATAATTTACCCTGTCACATCTTAGTGCGCCGACTACCTTGTGTCCTGAATACACACTGCCTGAAATCAGCGCGTTGAGCATTTTGTCATAACCGACAACAAGAACTCTAAGCATCTTCTTCCTGTGCTTGTTCTTCTTGCACCTCATCCTGAGCCTCGCCGAGAACTTTTTCATCCTCTTCAAGAACCTGCTCAACTTCCTGCTCCACAGCCTGTTCCTGCTGTTCTTCCTGCGCTTTCATTTCTTCAAGCATTTGCTTTTCACGCTCATCTTCCATAGCGCGCGCCTGGGTTTCGGATTTAATATCTATTTTCCAACCCGTCAGGCGGTGTGCAAGTCTTACATTCTGCCCTTCTCTTCCTATTGCAAGAGAAAGTTGATCGTCAGGAACTATGACAAATACCTCTTTTCTGTTCTCATCATCCGCAAGAATATCAACAGATATTATACGTGCGGGAGAAAGCGCATTTACAATGTATTCAACAGGATCCTGCGAATATCTTACGATATCGATTTTTTCATTTTTAAGTTCGCCCACAATTGTTTGAATCCTTGAACCGCGCGGGCCAATGCAGGCGCCTACGGAATCTACCGAGGGGTCATTTGACCATACTGCAAGCTTTGTTCTAAAGCCCGCTTCACGTGCAATTGACTTAATTTCAACAATGCCGTCTTCAATCTCGGGAACTTCAAGTTCAAAAAGTTCCCTTACAATTTCAGGGTGCGCCTGAGATACTATAACCTGCGGCAGACGCGAAGTTTCTTTAACATCCAGAACAAATACCCTTATTCTGTTGCCGGGTTTATAGTATTCACCCGGAATTTGTTCGCGCGAAGGCATAATAGCGTCGGTTTTTCCGATATTTACAATAACGTTTCTTTCATCGCGTCTTTGGATTATACCTGTTATAAGAGTACCTTTTTTAGATAAAAACTCATCCAGAACAAGCTTCCTCTCGGCTTCTCTTATTCTCTGGGTTATAACCTGTTTTGCACTCTGGGCGGCTATCCTGCCGAAGTTTTCAGGAGTTACTTCGATTTTAACTTCATCGTCAATTTCGACTTCTTCGTCAATCTCTTTTGCGTCCTCTAAAGAAATTTCAAGGTCTTCGTTTTCAACTTCTTCTACAACCACTTTTGTTCTGAACACGCCGATTTCACCCGTGCTTTCATCAAGAATCGCTTCCACATTTTCAGCGTCTTTATCTCTTATATGCTTTTTGTACGCTGCAACAAGCGCGTCGCAAAGCGAACTTACAAGCACATCTTTAGATATTCCTTTCTCGCGCTCGAGTTGTTCTGCCGCTTCAAAAAGAGCCGTTCCTATTTTAATCATTATTTTCTCCTTTATTTTGATTGTTTATATTAATATCTTCATCAAGTCTGACACTGAAAATATTATCAAGGCTTATGCAAATCTCTTCTGGTGTCTGCTCTGGTAAAACTGTAAGCCCGACATTTTCCTCGTAGTTAACAAGCTTTGCTCTGAATGTTTTTGAACTTAGTCCTTCAAGAGGATTTTTAACTTTTAAAACTACATCTTTTCCTCTGAAAATTACATACTCTCTGGTGCTTTTCAGCTTGCGGTTTAAACCCGGGGAAGAAACCTCAAGGTAATATTTAAAAGGAATAAGTTCATCCAGAAAATCCCCCAGTCCGCGTGTTATATTCTCACAGTCAAGATGTGATACGGGATGGTCAGGGCAGTATATAAAAATCCTTAAAAACCAGTGGGCGTTTTCTTTTTCAAGAGAAACTTCAAGCGGGATAAGGTTATAGCGCATTGCGGTGTTTTCCACAACCGGAATTAAACTGTTTAATATTTCTCTTTTGTTAAAATGTTCGCGCATTTTTTACCCTGTTTTTTTGAAAAAAAAGAACGGTTTTAAAAGCCGCTCCGGAATTTTCTTATAATCCGTATTGCCCGTATATCGCGGACACCTACTTAGTATACCATAAACAGTTGAAAAACCAACAAATTTTTAAGTTTTATGTTACAATAGATATCTGACACATTTTTGCATATTATGAAAAACCTTTTATCAAAAACTGTCTTAGTACTTTTATGTTTATTTCTTTTCCCCGCTTCAAATCTTGCAATAGAAGAAGACGGGGAAGCTGTTCCGGATGTCAAAAAGGGGGAGGTTTTAAAAGATAAAATAATAACTCTGGATGAAACCATAGACGGCGATACCACAACGGATGTAGAATTTGATGATGACGACAATCTTGATTTCCGGCTTTTTACCGAAAAAACCTTTGCAAAGAAAAAATCCGTTCAATTTGACAACAACTTTATAAACGAAATCTCGGGAGAGCTTCGTTTTCAAGGCATTACAAGTTTTGAAGAGAAGAGAGGAAACTTAAATACCACTTTTCCTTTTGATATAAATGCAGTAGCGGAGTCAAAATTCGGCAGCAAAAAATACCGCTTTTTTACGGAATATGCCTTTACAAGAAATACCGACGACATTGGAAATGCCTTTTTCGGTAAATTCTCAAACCTTTATATAGAGCGCAATTTTTCTAAAAACCACAAAATGAGAGTAGGTGTATCACGCTCCCCTATAGGCCTTGAAGGTTCAATGAGTTCTTTTGCACTTCCTTTTGCACAAAGAGCGCAGATTTCAAGAGAATTTGGCGACGCTATATCAACAGGCATATCTTTCATAGGAAACAAGGGCGCCCTTGAGTATAATATGGGGGGCTACACAAGCACAAGATTTACACAAGGATTTAAAGACGGCGCCGAATTTATAGGCAGGATAGGGGTAAAACCGTTTTACAAGCAGGAAGGGAGCTATTTTAAAAACCTTAAACTATACGCAGGCGCCGATGTGGGCCACAGAGGAGAAAACTACGGCGTTTACAGTGCAGCTTTAACTTATGAATACAAAAAGTTTCTGATGAACTTTGAATACGCATACGCAGACGGCTCTAACGGCGATTATTTTGACCCGAGAAAACGCCAGGGATTTTTTGCAACGGCAGGGTATAACATCACCCCTAAACTTCAGCTGCTTGCAAGATATGACTACTTTGACCGCAATCTTGACGAATCAAAGAACATAAACCACGAGTACAGTGTGGGCATAAATTATTTCGTATTTAAACAAAGGTTAAAATTCGCACTAAACTATGTCTTTTCAAATGACGAGAAGACAAATACAAATAAAAATGCAATTTACTTTCTTACCCAGTTCTTTATCTAGCCCATATGAAAAAGCGCGCCCAGACAAACAACTCCGACCGAACTTATAATAATCCAGAAGTGGGTAACAGGATGCATATTATTCCAGATGTAAGCAATAAAATTTCTTTGGTTCATAGATGTATTATCGCAGTATTTAAAACTTTTTATTATCCGCCAAAAAAAGTATTTTATAATTGCCCCGAAGCGTATTTTTCCGCAAGTTTTATTATACTTTCATCCAGACCGGCCGCCCTTGCCGAATCATAAACACTTGAGTATTCCTCCGTGCCTTTTTTGATTTTTCTTGTGTTTAAATCAAGTTTAAACACATCAAAAAGACCTTCCCTGTCTGCATATTTCGCACTTTGCAGCAAATGTGTCGAGATAATTGTTTTTGCTTTTATTTTTTCATTAAAATAATGTGCAAACGCGAGTAAAAAAGCTCCGGCATCTGCAGTATTTGTGCTTTTTACCGGTTCATCAAGTAAAACAAGGCTGTCAGATGTCGAGTTTGCCGTAATTCGTGCAAGATTCTTTATCTCGGCCATAAAGGCAGATTCATTCTCTCTTAAATTATCAAAAATTGCACCGTGGAAAAATATCTTATCTCTGGGCGAAATATTCGCTTCTTTTGCACATGTAAAACCACACATCTGGGCAATTATGGCAATAACGGCATTTTGTTTTAAATAAGTTGATTTACCGGACATATTGGCACCGGTTAAAATGACCAGTGTGCCAAAAGATGTGTCATTTGGCACATAATCGTTTCTGAGTTTGTAGACACACGGGTGTATACCTTGTTTAATTTCAAATATTTTATCCGTGTTAAAGCTCACACGGCAAAAATCATACTCGCGAACACATTTTGATATTGAATACACAACGTCAAGTATGGCAACATCACGCGCAAAGGCTCTTATTTTAAAAGTGAGTTCGGCAGAATACTCTTTAAGCTTTTTAAATATTTCTTTTTCCGTTTGCGCGGCCTGAAATCTAAGTGAAAATATTTTCCCGCCTGTATCTGATAATTCCGCAGTAGTATACCTGACAGAATTGGCAAGGCGCTGCATTACAAGGCAGCTCCCATCAAGCGTTCCCTCAAACCTTGAGGGGATTTCAAAACAATAACCAAGATTCGGAAAGTCTTTAAGTACAGTCCTGTCGCAGATGTGTTCTTTTTGAATTTTTAAAAGCCTGTCGAGATTTCCGCAGTGTTCTTTTAAATCCGCCCTCAGGCTATCAAGGCGTGCATTAACTCCGTCTTTTACGGGCAGTATTTCACAAGCGCACTTAAAATCAAAAGTTCTCTCAATTATGTCCGAAAAATCAAGTAAAATATCAAGAGAATCATTATCAAGCCCGAAAGCCTGCCCCCTGCATTCCTCAAATATCACACGTGCGTTTTGCGCCTTTTTTAGAACTTTTGCAACCTGTACAAGTTCTTTGCATGTTATTGTGCTGTTTGAAATTTTGGCACAGAAGCGCAAAATGTCGCAAAAATCTTCCAGAAAATCCTCAAGAATTTTAAAAAGATTCTCATTGCCGCAAAATTGTGCAATCAGCGTCTGCCTTTTTATAATTTCATCAACATTATAAAGAGGGGCATTCATCCATTTTTTAAGCAGCCTTTTGCCCATCGGTGTCTTTGTGTTGTCAAGAAACCACAGTAAGCTTCCTTTTTTCTTAAAATCAGCCTGCATGCGGGTAAGTTCAAGCGAACGGCGTGTATTGAAATCAAGAGAAGCATAATCACCCATGCTGTATTTAACAAAACCGTCAAGCTTTGTCATAAAATCTTTCTGATTATCCTTAAGGTAATTTAAAATCGCGTTTGCACAGGTTTTCGCATTTTTAAAATCACCCTCGGAAGTATCGCCCTCAGGAGCTATAAAATACTCCGGACACACACGGGTATTTTTAAAATCCCGAATAATATCGCGAAACTCGAAGAGCAGATCAGAGGAGTGCAGCAAAAGCTCATTTGGCAGAATTTTTACAAGTTCAAAAAATACTTCATCTTTTGTCCCCTCGCTTATATAAATTGCACCTTCCGAAACATCGCAGTATGAAAAACCGTATCTTTTGCCGTTTTTCATAACGGAAGCCAGATAGTTATTTTTATCAGGCTCAAGGAGCTCCGTTTCATAAACCGTTGCCACACTGTACACTCTTGTAACTTTTCTTATCCATCTGTCGTTTTCGTCTTTAAACTGCTCTGCGCGGGCAACTTTAACATTGTTATCAAGCAGTTTTTTCAAATAAATTTCAAAACTTCCGGCGGGAATGCCTGCAAGGGCGACATTTCCGATGTTTGAGTATTTTCTTTTGGTTAAAACGACATCGCAGATTTTTGAAAGCAAAAGTGCATCCTCAAAAAAAGTTTCGTAAAAATCACCTATGCGATACATTAAAATACAATCCGCATATTGTTTTTTCATTTCAAGGTAGGAGCGTATGCTGCCAGCTGCCTTTGAGATATCAACTTCCTTGAAATCAATTATTTTTTTATCATCCATTTTTGTATGATAGAATAAAATTATAAAAAATAAAACCTTGCGGAGCATGAAATATTATGGGCTGTCTTAAAAGTATTATCAGAAAAATAATTTTTATAGCATTGTTGATTGCATTTTTCTTCTTCGGCGGATTGGATTTTGTCCTTACAAAATACAACGAATTCACCTGCCCGCCAAGAGAAGAACTGCTTGAAAAATCAAAAGACTTCGGAGATTTTTCGGCAGTTTCAAGCGACTACAGGCTCACGCGCTCGCTAAATATCGCAGGATACAGAAAATTTAACTCACAGTATCTGCCCACAGGACAAAAAATTACAATACTGGATTTAAAAGATAAAAAAATCATAACACCCGAGGACTTTACAACAAGAGCAATAGACGCCAAAATAAATGATGCGCTTGATTTTACAAAAGATTCGGTTATAACATTTGAAAACCTTGAAATCACGGGACGCGGAACAATTTATGCCAAAGGAAAGAATATCCCCTATGTGAATTTCAAGGCGGATATCAAAAATGTCCCCTTTAAAACCGTTGAGGGAATGCTTGGCGCATACACAAGCGCAAATGTAAGCAAAGCCAAAAAAGACAAACCCGCACCCCAAAGCGTAAAAGTGGTGCTTTCAATGCGCGAGTGCAAAAAATACAACCAGCAGATAAGTACAAACTACCTGCAGGCGGTAAAATTTTAAATTATTACCCAGTTTTGGGGGTATAAATCATACGGATTGTTTTTGATTTTTTGAAACCATTTTTTAGGAGCCGCAACTATTTTTTGCGGATTTTCATTTAAATATGCGCCCCACCATGAAAAACTGGAGTTTGCAATAATATTGTGTTTGCAATTTGACATAAGCCTTAAGTCCTCATAAGACTTTTCACCCGTATTGTGTGACACAAATTCAAACCTTGCCCCCTTTTTAAGGCACAAAGGGCAGTTTTTGAAGGTAAGATTTTCCCCTGCCCAGTCAATATCATCCGAAAACACATATACAACGGGAGTTTCAAGATTTTTTGCAATAATTTCAAGAGCGCGCGAGTAATGATTTAAATCAAGATGGTTATACACACCCGCATAGCGCTTCTTTTGCACATAATCGCCGCGCCTTATATGAAGAGACACGGAATCTTGCGCCTTCATATCTTTTATCAGACGGGCGTTTTTTTCATCAGGTGCGGCTCTAAAAGTAAAATATTTTTTTACAACTTCGGGATTTATATACTTATGGCTTTGAAAAAAACCATAAATATATGTATTATCAGTAATTTCTTCAAATCTTTTTTCGTAGTTAAAATCTTTTTCGCCGTATACATTCAAACCAAAAAAACTGTTTTTAATATGTTTCCTTAAAGCCCATAGAGCCTTATATTTAAAACCTTTTGCCTCTTTTTTTTCAATATTAAAAACATCAAGTCCGTAAGGGCGCGAGTAACCCCGGTTAAAAAAGTCCATATCAAAGGCAAAATCCACACCCAGTCTGTGCGCAAGAGAAGCTGCCGCTGCAAATTGAAACATCTGGTTGCCAAGACCGCCGTTATATCTCATTATGAGCATATCATTCCCCCTGCGGTTTTGTTTTAAAAACAAATGTTTTAAATATCAAAAATGACAGAACCGCAACGGGCAGAACCATAATCCCCTGTGAAAGATATTTACCCGCACCGAGGCGGACAAGAGCGTTTAAACAAATGAGATTTATTGAATATGTAAAAATATAAGACAGGAAAAACCTCAAAATCAGGCTGTTGTCATGATTTTTAAATACAATTGTGCCCGTAGTCTTAAAATTCCAGAAAACACCCAGAATGTACTGAATTGTAAGTGCGGCATTGTGCGAAGCATGCAGTGTTACAAAAAGAGCATAAACACTGTAGCCGAATGCAGTATTAAGAGCTCCCACAAAGAGAAACTTCATAAACTTCCTGTCCACTCTTCTAAAAATTCCGAAAAACGCTTCCTGATGTATGTAGTTAAAAATATTTGAAAGCACGGAGAGGATAAATCTCCCCGCCGTGCTGTTTTTGAATTTTGCTATCAAATTAGTTGACATGTTCCTTGATTTCTGCAACAACATCCTTGGGTTCAAGCTTAATTGAAGGACCCATAGTAGTTGTTAAATACATGGATTTAATATATGTACCCTTTGCGGCAGAGGGTTTTGCTTTTACAATAGCATCGGTTAAAGTTGAGAAGTTTTTCATCAAATCTTCGGTTGAAAATTTAACTTTTCCGATAGGTACGTGAACCATACCCTGTTTGTCGGCGCGAAACTCAACTTTACCTGCCTTAGCGTCTTTAACCGCTTTAGCTACATCGGGTGTAACAGTACCTGTTTTGGGGTTAGGCATTAAGCCTTTAGGACCCAGAACGCGGCCGAGTTTACCCAAGGGAGCCATCATATCGGGTGTTGCAATTAAAGTATCAAACTCAAACCAGCCGCCTGCAATTTTTTCAATGATTTCTTCAGCACCGGCTTCATCAGCACCCGCTTCTTTAGCGGCAGCCGCTTTATCAGCTTTTGCAATAACGCACACTCTTACTTCTTTGCCAAGACCCGCAGGAAGCACCGTGGTGGAACGGATTTGCTGATCTGCGTGTTTAACGTCGATACCTAATCTCATATGAGCTTCAACCGTTTCATCAAATTTTGAAACTTCTTTTGAGATTTTTTGAAGCATTTCGATTGCGTCTTTTGCGCTTGCAGGTTGATTAAATCCCTCAAGCATTTCTTTTATTTTTTGTTTTTTCCTGGTTAATTTTGCCATTTTTTCTCCTTTCGTGGTTTTAGCGGCAGTTTATCTGCCTCCCATCAATTACTCGGCTACGGTAACACCCATTGCACGAGCTGTACCTTCAATCATCTTAACTGCTGCTTCAAGAGTTGTAGCATTTAAGTCTTCCATTTTTGTTTTTGCAATTTCTTCCAATTGCGCACGTGTAATCTGTCCGACTTTTGTTTTGTTGGGAACAGATGAGCCCTTAGGAAGATTAAGTGCTTTTTTAATTAACACTGCAGCCGGAGGTGATTTTGTAACAAAGCTGAAACTTCTGTCTTCATATACATCGATTACAACAGGAATGATAAAACCTGCCTGAGATGCGGTTTTTTCATTGAACTGTTTGCAGAAGTCCATGATGTTAACGCCCTTTTGACCGAGCGCAGGACCTACCGGAGGCGAAGGATTAGCTTTGCCGGCTTCAATTTGAAGTTTGATTTTTCCGGTAACTTTTTTGTTTGATTTTGGTGCCATTATTTTCTCCTTTCGTGGTAATAGCGAACAGCTCTTATGCTGATCTTCCACATTTGTTATTATACTTTTTGAATTTGTTTGTATTCCAGCTCAACAGGTGTTTCACGACCGAATATCGAAACATTTGCGCGGAGTTTTGATTTGTCGGGATAAACTTCGGTAATATCCCCGATAAACTCTGCAAAGGGGCCTGAAACGATTCTGACTTTATCGCCGACTTTGACATCAAGTTCAATTTTGGGAGCTTGAGCCTGACCGCGGTGAATAATCTTTTTAATTTCAGAATCTTTGGCAGGAATAGGTTTTTTGGATGAACCGACAAACTTGGTAACACCTGCCGTATGACGAACTACATACCAGGAGTCATCATCCATTATCATTTCAACAAGAACGTAACCCGGGAAGATTTTTTCTTCTTTTTCCGTCTTTTTACCGCCCTTTACCTGAGTAATTGTCTTTTGGGGAACTTCCACGCGGAAGATTTTTTCAGACATGTTCATATACTCAATACGCTTTTCAAGATTTACCTTTACCTTGTTTTCATGTCCCGAGTAAGTATGAACAACATACCAGCGCTTTTTGGGAGCTTTTTCAGTCCTGATATCTTCTTTCTTATCTTCAGCCTGAAAATCAGCCTGTGCCTGCTCTTCCAATTGTTCCAGATTTTTTTCTTCTTTTTTATCCATGATATATCCTATTGTTAGTTGTTTACTTTTAGTGGGGCAGAAGCCCTAAGATACCTTTAAAGATTATATCCATAAGGTAGACAATTATTGTAAAAGCAATTACGACAAACAAAACAACCCCTGTCTCAAAAATTATTTGATTCTTTTGAGGCCAGGAAATTTTTCCCCATTCCGCCTTTACACCTTTAAAGTAAGTTGTTACACTTTCTTTAAAAGAAGTGTTATTGTCGGGTGTTTGTTTTTTTTGAGCTGAGTTTGCCATTATTTTTTTACCTTATTTTTACCGAATTAATCGTTTAAAATCGCGCCCTGAAGGACTTGAAGTCCCGAGACACGCGCTTTTGCGCAGTTTCCGAAACCGTTTTTGAATCGGGTTTTGAAGGACTTGAAGTCCCGAGACACGCGCTTTTGCGCAGTTTCCGAAACCGTTTTTTAAAATCGCGCCCTGAAGGACTCGAACCCTCGACATCCGGTTTTGGAGACCGACGTTCTACCAACTGAACTAAGGACGCAACTTAAACTTATTCTGTTTTCAACCCGTTCAGTTGGCAGAACATATTTTGAACTGTCGCAAACCCGACGGTTTGCTCGCAACTGAACTTGTGACGCAACTTAAACTTACTTGGTTTCTTTATGAGTTGTGTGTCTTTGGCATCTCGGGCAGTATTTGCTGAGTTCCATTCTTTCTTTAAGTGTTTTTTTATTCTTTGTGGTTGTATAGTTTCGTTCTTTGCACTCTTCGCATGCCAGTACAACCATCTTGTCGTTTTTGCCTTTTATACCCATTTCTTCTCCTTTATGTAGGGGTGTAATATATCTTCTAATTAATAGAATGTCCGATTGGGACATTCTATTAGTAATTTTATTAACTTTATAAAAACATTCTAACAAGAACATGTTTTCATGCAAACAATTTTTTAAAATACTTAACAAAAAACGGGCATATGCCCGTTTTAAATTTTATTGTCCGAGGCTCATTCTGGCACTCTGTATTGCGGCACCTCCGCCCGAGCCGAGCATACGTTTGAGTTCCTCTACATGCTGTGCTTTTGCTATGGCATCTTCTTTGGTAATAAGCCTTTGTTTGCACAAATCCCTCAGTGCCATCTCCAGCGTCTGCATGCCAATACCTGAACCGGTTTGGATAGCAGAGTATATCTGTGCGGTTTTTTGCTCCCTTACAAGGTTTGCAATGGCGTTGTTTACAATCATTATCTCCTGAGCCATTACGCGGCCTTTTTTGGTAACACCGTCTTCGGAAAGCTTGGGCAGAAGGGTTTGCGAAAATACCGCAATTAAGCTGTTTGAAAGCTGCAGACGAATCTGCTGCTGCTGACCCTGCGGGAAAACGTCGATAATACGGTCGATTGTCTGGGAAGCAGACGAGGTGTGCAATGTGCCCATGACAAGGTGGCCCGTTTCTGCTGCGGTAAGCGCAAGACCGATGGTCTCAAGATCCCTCATCTCGCCAACCAGAATAACATCCGGGTCTTCACGTAGCGCCGAGCGAAGGGCATTTGCGGTAGAGCGGGTATCCTGCCCCAGTTCCCTCTGGTGGACTATGCTTTTTTTAGATGAATGAATAAATTCAATAGGGTCTTCAATTGTCAAAATATGCTCCGTACGATTTGTATTGATATAATCAACCATAGCGGCAAGAGTTGTAGATTTACCTGACCCCGTAGGACCGGTTACAAGTATAAGGCCTCTGGGCTTCTGTGCAATTTTCTTGACAATTTCGGGCAATCCCAAATCATCACAGCTTGGCGGTTCTGAGTTTATGGTACGAAACGCTGCCGCATAGTTGCCCTTATCTCTGTATACATTCACCCTGAAACGGCCTACGCCATGCAGGCCGTAGCCAAAGTCAAGCTCCCAGTTTTGTTCAAGGTGTCTTCTTTGTTCATTTGTTAAAATAGGAAAAACAACCGTTTCAACATCTTCTCCGGTCAAAACAGGCAAATTAGTTCTTACAAGTTCACCGTCTATACGAAGCACGGGCGGCAGATTAGCTGAAATATGCAGATCGCTCGCTTTTTTTGAAACCGTAAGCTCAAGTATTTCTTCTATCAGCATCGACTTTCTCCAGTTTATATTAAACAATATTACACATTTGAGAATAAAATGTAAAGAAAATAACCCTACAAATACTACAAAACTATTAATTAAAATAATTTTTAAAACCGTGCAAAATTTACACTTATTGCAAAATTATACAGAATCATAAGTATGGATTTTTTCATTTTTTCACATATGCATAAAGTGTCAAAAGTACTATAAATAAAGGGCTTGCGGGGTTTGTAAATCTGTGTTACAATAGTAGTAGATAGACGCAGACGGAGCATTAAATGGATACGGCAAACATCACCTGTCATATTCCCTCGTCAGCGGGACATACAGGACAGCTAAAACAAAAAGTCCCGCCAAACTCCGTTTATCATATTATTTTGGCCACAATAGTAACACTATGCATAACTGTAACATCGGGTGTCTGCTCTAAAGCTTTAAGCTTAAGCCACCCGATTTTTATTGAAAAAAATCAAGACACATCAAAGCTTGCTTACGTTTCTCCGCTTCAAAAAGAAGCGGCAAACAGGCACAGATTTGTTGACAGAATAAACAAAAAATACCCCTCTCAAAATATATCATACCCCGCATATGGAGTAGCCCACATTAAAATGACCCGCTACATAAATTCAAAGCCCATAAAAATAAATATAGTTGAAATCGACCGCAGTGCAAATCATCTGCTTTCAATAAAACCGCAAACAGCAGGTGTAAAACTTAATTCGCGTGCCCAAATAAGAACAATAGCCCAAAAAAATAACTCCATTGCGGCAATTAATGCCGGCTACTTTAAACCGCAAACAGGGGTGCCCCTGGGCGCCCTTGTAATAAACGGAGAAGTGCTGACAGGCCCGATATATAACCGTGTAGGTATAGGTATCATAGAAGAAAAAGAGCAGACACGCTTTGTAATGGACAAGGTAGTAATGGATATTACAATAAAATCCAATAAATCAGTCATTAAGGCAGATAATATAAACCAGCCCAGAATGCTTAGCACATACACTATAATCTACACTCCCCACTGGGGCAAAATGTCGCCTGCGGCGCCTAAATACGGCAAGGTTGCAGCAGTTAAAAACGGAAAAATAACCGCTATGAGTGCAAATCAAATCGCAATACCCGAAGATGGCTATGTAATAAGCGCGCCCGCTAGAATCCTTGACAAACTGGCACTTGAAAAAAATATAAAATATGACATTAAACTTCCCGAAAGTTTTGAAGGCGCCGACCATATAATAGGCGCAGGCCCCTATCTTGTTAAAAACGGAGAAATTTATGTTGATGTCAGCGCGCAGAAATTCGGTTCAATAACAGGCAGAAACCCGCGCTCCGCCATAGGTTACAACGAAAACAACGAACTTATAATAATAACAATTGACGGCAGAGAAGAAAGCTCGGTAGGTGTAACACTGACAGAACTTGCCTACATAATGAAAGGACTTGGCTGCACTTATGCAATGAACTTTGACGGAGGCGGCTCAAGTGTAATTTATGTAAACGGCAAAGTTACAAACTCTCCCGCACAAAGAGACGGCATAAGCATTTCAAACGCACTTACCATAAGCGAAGTACAGGAGGAATCGCAAACCTAGAGTTTATAAGAAACAAAAAGCCCCGCTTCAAAATAAAGCATCTGGTTTTGATAGCGCGGATGCTCAAGAAGCGCACTCAAGTAAGGTTTCACCTTTTTAGCATGTGAAATTGTATTATCCGCGGCAATTATCCCGCCTTGTTTTAATAAAGGGTCAATTTTATGAAAGTATTCTATGTATTCGGGTTTATTCGCATCGATGAAAATGAAATCAAAAGGCTCTCTTGCGCCCTGTTTAATTTCGCCACCCATTTCATCTAAAATAACAAGCGCGGAACCCAAAACCGGCTGAATAATATCACTAACGCCACAGGCTTTAAAATTTTCTATTGCAACGGATTGTCTTTTATCCCAGAACTCTATTGTTGTAAGCTTCCCGCCCGTGTGTTTAAGTGCATCCGCCAGCCATATTGCGCTGTAGCCGTTTGAAGTGCCGATTTCAAGCGCGTTTTTTGAATTATGGATTTTAATAAGCATATTCAAAAAATTTGCAGTATCCCTGTCTACATTCCAGAATTCCTTTCTGGTTTTCTCAAGTTCAAGCAGGGTTTTTTCGGTATTTGTGTCAAATTCGCTTAAAGTCTGCATATTACAAATCCTGAACAGGTGTTTTATCCATAATTACAATATTTGAAACATCGATAAGCGCGGGCTGTTTTTTAATCAGCGTCATTTTCTCAAGGTCAAAGAGCAGAAATTTTTTAGAATTAACACCCGTTATAATAACATTGTGCTGGTCGGGAATTAAAGTTATTTTTGAATAAAATCCATCACTATCAAGTTGTGTCGAGAGTATAACTTTTTTCTGCTCACTGTCATAAACTTCAAGCACACCTTCTTTGGCGCAGAGAATATATATTTTTCCGCGATACATTATGGCATCCACGGGTTTTTCATTCAGGTTTTCTTCATCGACAAGCGCAAGTGTATTTCTGTCGTAAACAAACATTTTATTCTGCGTTCTTGAAATAGCATATATGAAGTTTGAATCACACAAAACTCTTGAAATATTTTTAGTCTTTGCAACAGGATTTACCTGGGTATTTTCACCAAGCTGCAGGGTAAAAAGCTCACCTGATACACCGTCCACAAAAACAATGCTTGTTCCGTCGGATGAAACCGCAAGACGCGAAGGAGACTGCTCAAGGCGTATGGCGCGCTCAAGTCTTGCGGAGTTTAAGTCTACACAGTAGATTGTATTTGCATTTTGTGAACTTACATAAGCCATATTGGTATTTGCATCTAAATCGACATCTTTTGCAACGTCATCAAGCGGTATCTGGGTCAGGATTCTTTCATTTTTAAGATCTATTATCTCAAGGTTTTTATTCGCAAAATAAACAACGAGCGCAAACTTTGTCGAGTTAGAGGCAACTATTTTAGAGGGCAGGGAACTTAATTTCAGTTCATAAAGCGGAGATTTTGAATTATCATCATAAACAAACATAAATTTTGAATCCGCCGTGGTAAGATATGTTTTCTTGTTTTTAAGCTCGGCAAGAGGAATAAATTCATTCTTCATAAGGGCATCGGGACTGTTTTTGCTCTTGTCTTTATTTAAATAAACAAGATTTCCGTCAGTTTTTGACGGTATGACAAGGTCACCCAAGACAAGTTTTAAATTCTCGGGCATTTTAAGTCCCGGCGGAACAAGCATATCCTGCGGCATAACACCGAGTTTCACCTTCATGGGGAAATCTTCGTAACTTGTGAGCGTATAGTCGCCTTTTTTATCTTTAAACAATTTTAAAAGAACAAAGTTGTTGTTAAAAACAACAATCTCAGGCTTATCTTTAAGTGTTTTGCCCTTCGGGTAAGTGTATTCTATTTTAATATTGCTCACCGCATTTGTCTGCGCGGGGTATAGCGGAATATACATAACATCGGGAGAAACCACAACCACGGAGTCAAAACGCTGGGTTGAGGAGGGCAGCTGCTCTTTTACATATTCCCAGACTTCAATGGGCAGCTTTGAAGCAAAAGCGCTCTGTGATAGAAGTGTAAACATAAATAAACTTAAAATAAGTTTAAATCTCCTGCCCCGTATGGTTTTCATAATCTCTCCTATTTTTTAAGCGTTGCTTTTACTCTCTCAAGCAGACTTTCTTCTTTTTTTGACGCACCCTGCAGTTCAAAAAGTTCCCTGTAGAGTTTTTCCTCCCTGTCGGATAACTTTTTGGGAGTATTTACAATTATTGTAACATAGTGGGCGCCTTTTTGTGAATCAGACCCCAGATGAGGAACACCGCAGTCCTTAAGGATTATTTTCTCGCCGCTCTGAATACCCTGCGGGATATTAATCTGCCTTTCGCCGTGGACAGTGTTTATTGTAACACTGTCGCCCAGAACCGCCTGGGGCACTGATATATCAAGTCTTGTATGGATATCAAAACCGTTTCTTATGAACTCTTTTGACTCTTTTGCATGAATTACGACATATAAATCCCCTGCCCTGCCGCCGTTTATACCTGCGTCGCCTTCATTTGCAAGGCGAATTTTAGAACCTGTATCCACACCATGGGGGATTTTGATTTTAATCGTTTTTTCTTTAGCCGTGCTTCCGCGGCCTTTGCACTTTTTACATGCGGCTTTAGGATTTTTGCCGCTGCCGTGGCAGGTCGGGCAGACGGTAACGGAAGTAAACGACCCCAGAATAGTTCTTGTACTCTGCTGCACCCTTCCCTGGCCATGGCAGGTCGGGCAGACAGTGTCTTTTGCGTCTTTATCAAGACCCGTGCCCGAGCAGGCGTCACACTGTTCAAGGTGGTCAAATTTTATTTCTTTTTCGGTGCCAAACACCGCTTCCATAAAGTCTATTTCGATATCAAGTCTTAAATCGGCACCCCTCTGAGGAGCGTTAGGATTAGCCCTTCCCGATGAAAAACCGCTCATGCCGCCGCCGAAGAATGAAGAAAAAATGTCCCCGAGATCACCGAAGTCAAAATCAAATGCATTTGTATTGTAACCCGCATTTTTAAGGCCGTCCTCGCCGTAGCGGTCGTACAACTCGCGCTTTTGATCATCCATAAGTGTTTCATAAGCGCGGCCGAGTTCTTTGAATTTTTCTTCCGCACCCTCTTCTTTATTTACATCGGGGTGGTATTTTCTTGCAAGTTTGCGAAAAGCGCTTTTTATTTCATCTTTTGTGGCGTTTCTGCTTACGCCCAGAGTTTCATAGTAGTCCATTGCTATTCCTCATTCAGCGCCACATTTACAAGGGCGGGTCTTAAGACTCTGTCCCCGAGCTTATAACCCGTCTGCATTTGTGAAATAATGGTATTATCAGGGTGCTCATTTGTAGGTGTCTGTGCTATCGCCTCGTGCAAATTGGGGTCAAATTCCGCCCCGAGCGCGTCTATTGTCTCTAATCCGGCTTTTTTAAGCGTATCGATAAGCTGCTTAAATGCAACCTCATAGCTTTCTTTTACACTGTTTACATCTTCTACGTCTTTTAAAGATTCTCTTGCACGCTCGAACGTATCCAGAACCGCCAGAAGCTTTGTCATGGTATCTGCCGCGCCGTACTTCAAAAGACTTTCTCTCTCCTGCATCTGACGTTTTCTGTAATTATCAAAATCAGCCGCCATTCTAAGGTATTTATTGTTAAGGTCGTTTAATTCCGCCCTGAGTTTTTCACACTCGTCTTCCTGCGCTTCACTTTCCTGTGCGGTTTCAGTTTCTTCGCATGTGCCGGGTGTTTCTTCTTCTTTTTGTTCAAAAGGATTATTACCCTGCTGCATATCTTCGGTATTAATTTCGTTTTCGTCCTGAGCGAACATTTCCTAACCTCCTTGAAAAACTCTAATTAATTAACATTATAAATTATCAATACGCCTTGTCTATTTAAATTTATTTTTTATTAATATTTTACCTTTGTTAAGTTTTGTTTCAATTTATTGAAAAATACCCTAAAAACACTAAAGTATATACAAATTATGCCGACAACAACAGTAAGGAACAATAAAGTAAGGAGTGACCCTTATGGGAATGTCCGCCAGCCAGGCAAGATTTTTAATTTTAACGGCACAGAAGAGCAACAATGAGTATCAGGCTCAGCGTATTACTCACGAACGTCTTGTGCTTGCACGGGAAACAGAATCCTGGACGTCCGAGTACAATGACAAAATGAACAATACAACCCTTTTGTTCAACGCTAAAACAGCAGCCGATACGGACTTATACAACTACAACCGCAAACTCACTTACGACGATATTGTCCGCTCGGAACTGGCAGAAAACCCCGGCCTTGGCGGCAGACTGGTAACAACCTCAGGCAAGGTGGTTGTTCCCGAACTTCCCGCATTTGATGAAAACGGTCTTTCTGCTGACGGTTTGACAAAAGATCAGTACTTTGTCGACCCTGAAATATCAAGAACTGACGCCCTTCAAAGAAGCTTGACGGAAGGAATTTATTTCATCCAGCTTATGAAATATTCTTCTGATGAAGACGCCTCAAGTGCGCAATGGCAGGAAGTAAACTACGCAAACACAAATGAAACTCTCATTTCAGAAGTGCTGGATAAAACCGATGACGCAGCGGCTCAGGCTGATTATGACGAAAAACAAAGCCTTTTCCAAAATAAAGATAAAACTCTTGAAATGAGATTAAAACAACTTGAATCTGAGCACAAAGCTCTTGAAACAGAGATAGACAGTGTCCAAAAGGTAATTCAAAATAACGTTGAAGGCTCATTTAAAACATTCGGATAAACAAAAAGCCCTCTTAAAGTATAAGAGGGCTTTAAAATATTCTTTATATAATTATATATATTTATACAGCTACCCTATCCAGACTTTGCACTTTTCTCCCGTAACAGGGTCTACAGGGTTATTTGTACCCCCGAGTCCGTTTTGGTAACCTTGTGCCTTATTGGCGCCTATCTCCAGAATATCGTTTTGTCCTTCATAAGACTCGCCGCCTTCACGTCGTGAAATACCGCCCGAGCCGCCCGCCTGAGGGGCAAAGGGATTTACACCCGGTGTATAATTCACCGGCTGTTTGTACATTTCATAATCATAACCGCCTACAGGGCCAATTGTTGTCATAATTATTCCTTATTTTCTTCTACATATAAATAAAAACTTTCCCGTCGTAAAAATTGCACCCGCGTTAACAAAACTTTACACACCTCGGCAATGAAAAATCCTTTTATGCAAGGGAAAATGCAAAATATTAAAAAGGAGGGAAAATATGAAATTCAGCATTATAAAAAGAGAGCCTTCGTACTTTTTTAACAACATCCACGAAGATTTAACAAGATTCCTGAAAGACACTTTCGGCGATTTGGAGTTTATGGACAAAGGACATCTGCCCACAGAGATGACTTTTCGCCCCGCAATTGAAGTAAGGGAAACACCTAAAGATTACAATATCAAAGTAGAACTTGCAGGTGTCAAAAAAGAAGACATTGACGTAGATTTATACGAAAACGGAATCGTACTGCACGCTCAATCAAAATACGAAAAACACGATGACAAGGAAAACATCCATATAAGCGAATTTCGCTACGGCAAATTTTCAAGAACCATACCTTTTGAACACCCGATAAACACCGAAAACGCCAAAAGCGAGTTTAAACACGGCGTTCTGAAAATCACTCTTGAAAAGAAAGAGCCGCAAAAAGATGAAGAGGCTAAAAAACTCAAAATCGAAGACTAGTCTATATGGTCATTTGTGCAGGCTGCACAGTCTTTTTCGGTAATCATAAAAGAATTTGAAAGCTCCTCGCGTATTGTTTTTGCATCCACAAATTCAATCGGGGAGTTTTCATCTTTTTGCAGATAAATTTTTTCGATTCCCGCCTGAACAATAAATCTCTTACATAAAATGCATATAAAATTATGCCCCCAGATGTACATCGTGGCACCCTTACATCTGTCCTGACCCGCTTGAATTATGGCGTTTTGTTCGGCGTGAATGGAACGGCAGGTTTCATAGCGTGTGCCCGAGGGAATATTGTTTTTTATCCTGTAGCAAAAACCTAACTCCGCACAGGAAACAACCTTTGAGGGCGTGCCGTTATACCCTGTCGCCTTGATTTTTTTATCCTCGCCGACAATGACCGCGCCCACATGCGCCCTTAAGCAATTTGAACGCGAAGCACAGGTTTTAGCTATTTCTAAAAAATATTCATTCCAGGGTTTAATCATAATTCCGCCGCAAATAATTACTCAACAATAAAAACCTAGCACAACAAATCAAAGTAATCAAGCACAGGGGTATCACTCTGTTTTAAGCCCGCTCCAGTGCTTATTTTCATCCAGCCTGACTTTATAGCCCAAAATTGCCGCAATATCCTGAAACTCGCTCCATTTAACAGTTTCATTGATGAGTTTCCTTGAAAGATTCGACTGGCTTATATTATAACCGTATTTATCATTCAGGCTTTTTGCCAGAGAACTCAGCGAAACGTTGCGTCTTAAAAGCATCATTTTAACAATTTCTCTGACGCTTATTTTTTGTTCTGTCATATATTTAGTTTTCTATAAAATCCGCGCTTATTTGACTTGTTATATCAATATTGATATAATTATATCGATATTGATATAAATTAAGATACGAGAGGAGAGTCTTACATGGCTCAGTTTTTTATCCTGCTGAAAAAACGCAGCGCGTTTACTCTGGCTGAACTTTTAACCGCAGTTTTAATTATCTCCGTAATTATGGTAGCATTAGCACCCGTAATTACAAAGCGCATGAA